>DMAP01000272.1 GCA_003446975.1 Clostridiales bacterium
AACAAAATCGATTCTCTACTGGACTGATTTTAACCCGAACATCAGAAATGACCCCTCAAATGCGAGAGGTCATTTTTTATATGGTGAGATTGGCTATACCAGCTTGCGCTCCACCATCTGTTTGACAATAAAAGTAGCCACATGATTTGCGAAGGATCCAGGACCGAATCCTGCATCATAGCCCAATTCCTGAGCCAGTTCATGAGACAGTCTGGGACCGCCTGCCACCAATATGATTTTGTCCCTGATGCCCTCGGCCTCCATCATCTCTACCAGCTGTGTCAGATTGGGGATATGGACATCCTTCTGGGTAACCACCTGGGAAACTAGAACCGCATCTGCGTTGAGTTCTATGGCTTTTGCCACCAGTTCCTCATTGGCCACCTGGCTTCCTAGATTGACAGCCTCTATTCCCTTGTATCTTTCGAGCCCGTAATGCCCATCAAATCCCTTCATGTTCATGATGGCATCTATCCCAACGGTATGGGCGTCACTTCCTGTACAAGCGCCAATGATTACAACATCTCTCTTGATGTTTTCCTCAATGTATTGCTCAACGCCTTCCTTGTCCATGAATTCCAGATCAACTTTAGGCACTTCAATCACCGAATAGTCCACGGTATGGTTGCAATTGCCATACATGATGAAAAATGTATAGCCTACACCCAGATCATGGGAATGCACAACACTGGCCTCTGACAATCCCATCTTTCTCGCCAATTGCTTGGCGGCTTCATCAGCCTCATCTCCCTGAGGCACCGGCAGAGTGAAACTCAGCTGCATTTTGCCGTCGTTCAATGTATCCCCATAGGGTTTTATTTTTGTCAAATCAACTTTTCCTAAAGACATTATTTATCACCTCCAAGCATCAATTCGATAAATGGATTAAAGTAGTTTTCGGATTTTTCCAATACGCCTCTCAATCCCTTTCCACCTTCATATGCTCTTTTAACGCCACCAAATTTACCCTTTTCAATGGTCGTGAAAATGCCTTCTTTCTCAATATCAATGAGCATTTTTTCAGCATCCTCCAAGACGGACTGGGCTCTTTTCTGAATCATGCCATCCTGCTTAAACTCAATTTCCTCTCCAAGGTCTCTCGCATTGTTGAATATGTACTGTGCGTTCTCTATCGACAGCATCCTGTCATGCAGCAACGGTGTATGAATGGCTTCAGTCAGCATCCCCAATAGCTGTATTCCCTGGCCTGTCCAGATGGAAATCAGATTGAACAGCGCATCCTGGACATGTCCTCTAAAGATATTGCCCGTCATGAACTTAGTCGGTGGCATATATTTAAGTGGTGCTTTAGGGAATATCTCCCGAGTCATCTGAGCCTGAGCCAGTTCCAGTAAAAATCCGTTCTCCAGTTTTGGATTCATTTCAAAAGCATGCCCCAATCCCATCTGCTCTTCAGGTATTCCAGCCAAAAGGGCATACTGCTCATTGATAAACTGGGAGGCCAGCACTGTATGGGCCTCTTCCACAGCATCTGCTGTCGTCAAATAATTATCTTCCCCTGTATTGATGATGATTCCGGCATAACCATTGATGACCCTTGAGAAGAACTGATCTATAATGGTTCTTTGCATGTTGATATCCCTGAACAGTATGCCATACAAGGCATCATTCAGCATGACATCCAGTCTTTCCAAAGCCCCCATTGCAGCTATCTCAGGCATGCAAAGGCCTGAGCAGTAGTTGCATAGACGGATATATCTGCCAACCTCTTTACCCACCTCATCTAAAGCCTCACGCATCAGTCTGAAGTTCTCCTGGGTGGCATAGGTACCGCCAAATCCCTCGGTGGTAGCGCCATAAGGGACATAGTCAAGAAGACTCTGTGCGGTGGTCCTGATAACTGCGATGACATCTGCTCCTTGTCTGGCTGCCGCCTGGGCTTGCACAATATCCTCATATATATTGCCGGAGGCGACTATGACGTAGAGATACGGTCTTTTCCCCTCTCCAACATCTTTGATGAAATCTTCTCTAATTTTTCTATTTTCCCTTATTCTCGAAGTTGTTTTTTCAGCAATTTCCATGACAGCCTGATATATCTTGTCCTGATCCGCCAATGGCAGCTTGGTCAGGTCGATTTCGCCAGCATTGACTTTCTCTGCTATCTCTTGGGGTGAAAGACCTGTATTGACCATGGCATTTCCTATCCAGAATGCGGCCCCCTGTGACAATCCACCGCCGTCCTTGATGTTGTCTATTACAACGTTAGGCAATGGTTTTTCAATTTCGTCGACCCCATCTATTCCTAGAAGTCTGGCAACGGTTCTTTCCACTGTTACGGTTGTGTTCTTGTCTATAAATCCTTGCGTATCGTGGGCTATGTTTCTCGCTGCTGTTCTTGCTCTTTCTATGATTTCAGGATTAAGACCCAATTTGCTATTCAATAGATTCACTTCCCTTCCATGTATTTTTTTGCTAATGCTACAATTTCCCTTTGCATTCCCATCAGCTCTGCAATATTGATGGCATCTTTCGGTACTTCCTCCACGTCATCAGCAGGCATCAAATGATAATCCATATTGTCAGTGATGATATCCATTCCTTTTCCTGGGTTCTCCAAGAGCTCTTTTTCCAACTCTCTCATATCTATCTTTTTTAGTCCTGAGACTTGGAGCTTTTGAACGCCAATATCTGCCGCCTTGTCAAAATGTGTTGTGATAACTGATATGGAATGCTTATCAGATAGATAATTAATGATGCTTTTTGTGATGGCAAAGCCTTCAACGGGATTGGTTCCGCCAGCCAGCTCATCTATCAGTATTAGACATCTGTCATTTACATGTTTAAAGGCCTCAGCCAGGTTTTGGATTTCCGCACCGAATGTAGACAGCCCTTTTTCCACCGATTGCTCATCTCCGATGGATACAAATATCCTTCCGGATAATCCGATAGTGCACGCTTCTGCCGGTACATATAGCCCCAATGCGACAGCACAGGCAATCTGCCCGATCATTTTCAGTGTGACTGTCTTTCCACCCATGTTGGCACCGGTTATGGATGTAGCCGGTCTGTCCAGTTTGATGGATACGGCTGTATAGCTCCTGTTTTTCCTGGCCAGTACCTCTTCTGTTTTCAGATGTCTGCCATTGGTTATCTCTATTCTATGATCCTTTATAATGTTCGGAGGCTTTGAATCGGTTGTTTTTGCCTGTCTCAGTTTAGCCAGCACCAAGTCGATTTTGCCGATAGCGCTGAAGTTTTTCCTGAATTTTGCGCTTCTCCTGCCCACTTCTCTGGAAAGATATCTTCGTATTTCATATTCCTCGTCCTCTTCCTGAGCTTTAAGGGCATTTATCTTATTGTCAAGACAATCCATCTCGTCAGTATTCTTGATGCTGAACACCACTTGGGAGACGGTCTGGTCTGAGCAGTAAAGCCTTCTGTCCTCGTCCAATGACCTGATAAGGTCTTCCTCTGACTTGTTGAGATAAATATCGCCCTTTAGACTCATTTTGACGGAATAATCCTTTTGGATTCTGTCTTTGATTTCCTTTTTGATGGTTTTTATGCCATGGATTGCCTGGCTTTTTTCTGTGCGTATCATTCTAAGTTTTTCCGAATACGCATCATATATATAGAATGTATTCAGCTTCTCTCCTGCAGGATCTAAAAGGCTTATCACATCCAGCAGGCTTTCAATTCTGATTTCATCATAGAACTTATTGTCTCTGAATGTCTTGTAGACCCGCATGGTCTGCATGGCGAAATTCTTGATCTCAAACAGCTCGACGACGGTGAGGACTTCTCCAACCTCCGCCCTTCTGATTGATTCCGTGATGTCTTTGACATGATTCAGCATTGAGAAGACATCCCTATCCAGATAATAGTTATCCAAATAGGCCATAAGATTGTACTCGGTCTTCAACAAATCCTCTTGTCCAGGTTTGTAAACGGGCATGTCTTTCTTTTTCACCTTCCCATAGGGAGAAAGGGGATTGATTCTGTTAAGCAACGAATCGATGCCAATCTTTTCCTGGGAGTTCCTATCTATAAGAGATTCCATCTATACACCACCACCTAACACATCTATAATTTTGATGGATTCAACCGTTTCTCCAATCATCCTGATCAGCTCGTCACTGGAAAAGCTATAGCCTAATGGCGCTACCGGATTGACTGTTATCGCCTCAACCCTGATCGGGTTCATCACTTCGATCTTCAAGCCCTTTTTCTTCAGGCTATTGTAGCTAAAATAATCGGAAAAGACTTGGGTACCGTCATCAATCAGTATTGTGCAGTTGAACTCTCCGACTATCAGGTCTTTGAGCATGGATGTGGTTACAGCTCCTGACAAATAGATATATCTGCTTTTTTCATCTATCATCGCTCTCAGTGTTCTACCCTGACCCAGACTTGTTCTCATTTCGGGATAAGAGAGCTTGTATTCATCATCTATGATGCAGGTTCCAGTCAGATGGTCTTTCAAATTGAGCAGCTTAAAATCCTTCACACCAGGAAGCATGAATATCGACGCATAATAGGCTGTCTGTGTCACCACTTTTCTGATATCCCGACTTAGTACCGCACCGGTTGCGATGATACAGGCATCGGTAATGCGAGGTGAGGCAACCGCTTTTCTGTCTATGGCGCCGTCAATCAAAACCAAATCCGCCCCATAGCCAAGCATTTTCCTTTTGATAGATAGTGTGTCAGTGGCATTGGATGGTCCTGCCAGCTGGACATTTCCTTCCTCTTTGACTCTGCATAGGACTATATTGCCAAGAGGGCTTGTGAACTCTGTCGCCTCCAGAATCTCAAGCCCTGCATCTCCAATTTCCAGCATGGATTTAGCTGTTGCTATGATGGTTTCTTCACCGACAAATATGGCCGGCTTCTCGGTTTCAGTAACCAGATCCAGCCTCTCACCATCTCTACCGGTGGAGGTTAGACCCAATTTAATATTTAGATCATAGGCTTCTTCTATAAGATAATTCAAGGTCACAGTTTTGCCTGCATTCTTGGCCAATCCAATAATCGATACAGAACTGTATTTTTGATTCAATTCTTCAATTAATCTCATAGACGACTCCTTGTATCATTGCTTAAGTGTAATAGATTCAGTCTTATTTATTGCGTTCCTTTCTCTCAAGATGGGTCGGTTCCAGGTTCAATCTGTCACCGGCCAGCAGTGAGGCAACACCGGACAGATGACTCTTCTTTTTGCCTGTGCAAACATCGCATACACAGTCGATGTCGGAATTATTAGGTTCGGTATAGGTTGTGATAACACCCTCATAGTTTCTGAGGATAAGCCTATGTGGTGATCTGGATATGACATAATCCGGCATCACCGGTGTTTTGCCGCCACCACCCGGTGCATCCACAACAAAGGTAGGTACAGCATATCCAGAGGTATGTCCTCTAAGTCCTTCGATAATTTCAATGCCCTTAGCTATTGACGTTCTGAAATGCTCGATTCCCAGGGAAAGGTCGCATTGATAGATGTAATAAGGTCTTACTCGGTTCTTGACCAACTCATGCATCAGATTCTTGGTGATGTGTACACAGTCATTTACGCCCCTAAGCAAGACTGATTGGTTGCCCAAAGGTATTCCTGCATCCGCTAGCTTTCTACAGGCTTCTCTCGTCTCGTCGGTCATTTCCTTCGGATGATTGAAGTGGGTGTTCAGCCAGATCGGATGGTATTTTTTCAGCATATTGACCAGGTCATCGGTGATTCTCTGAGGGCAAACCACAGGTGTCCTTGAACCAATTCTTATGATTTCTACATGGGGTATCTCTCTTAATCTCTTGATAATGTATTCCAATCTGTCATCGGATATCAGAAGGGCATCTCCTCCGGATAGTAGCACGTCTCTTACCTGAGGTGTATTTCTGATATACTCGATTGCCTTGTCGATCTTTTCAGTCGGCACAGCATGGTCCGCATGCCCTGCAAATCTTCTTCTGGTACAGTGTCTGCAATACATGGAGCATTGGTCTGTTACAAGCATGAGTACCCTGTCCGGATATCTGTGTGTTAATCCGGGTGTTGGAGAATCCTCATCCTCATGTAGAGGGTCCAGCATATCCGCATCGCTGAAATGTGTTTCTGCGATAGTTGGTACCGCCTGCATCCTGATTGGACATCTATGGTCTTCCTTATCCATTTGCGCTGCGAAATAAGGTGTGATTCCCAGTCTGAATTTTTGAAGGACCTTATTGATATCATCCTCTTCCTGAGGTGTGATATTAATGATTTTTTTTAGCTTTTCAACATCGCTTATTCTGTTTCTGACCTGCCATTTCCAGTCGTCCCATTCCTTTGGTGTCACGTCTTTATATAGTTCTATTTCATTATAATAGGCCATTTCTTTTCTCCCCTTGATCTGATATAGGCAATTGTCCAAATAGGACAATTGTTTGTTGCTGTTTGCTATGCATAAATCTCGCTATAGAGTTTCTTGAGTGGCTCGCTTTCTCTCAGGATTTGCAGGGCTATCTCTGCATGATCTTTGGTATAGCCATTGCCAATGATCATATTGACATCCTTGCCAACGCCTTCAGCGCCAAGAGCAGCTTTTGTAAATGATGTGGCCATGGAGAAGAAATACACGGTTCCATTGTCTTTGCATGCCAATATGCTTGACATCTCACAATTTGGTCTGCTGACACAATTGATGACGATGTCACACAGTTTTCCGTCTGTCAACTCGACGATCTTATCATATACCCCAACAGCGTCTGTAGCATCACCTGCTATGTAAGCATCCGCCAGATTAAGCTTCTTTACTCTGTCAAGGGATGACTCGCTGTGTCCCATGCAGATAACCTTGCCTGTGATGCCGGCTCTTTTCTTCGCTTCATACAGACAGAGTATTCCTGATTTGCCGGCTCCACCAACTACCAACACAGTATCTCCCGGTTTAACAAGCTTGGCTGTCTGTGCAGGTGCTCCCGCAACATCGAGGACTGACAAGGCCAAATTCTCAGGCATATCGTCCGGCATCTTGGCAAAAATGCCGCTCTCAAAAAGAATCGCTTGGCCTTTGATATCAACCTGGTCAATATCTTTTCTGATTTCCAAAATTTCTTCAATCACAAGAGGTGTCAATGAAAGAGATACCAATGTAGCTATCTTGTCTCCTACCTTAAGGCTTGTTTTGCCAACAAGAGCAGGTCCGATTTCTCTAACCGTTCCAGTCAGCATCCCGCCTGATCCTGTTACCGGGTTCTGGTGTTTTCCTCTCTCAGCTACAATACCCTTCATGATTTCCTTGATTTTTTCCACATCGCCTTCCGCTTGGTCTTTGATTTGGGTAAAACTGGCAGAGTCAACGTTTAATGTCTTCACGTCTATTAAAATTTCATTGTCATAGATTTCCATGGTGTTGTCGATCTTAAGC
>DMAP01000273.1 GCA_003446975.1 Clostridiales bacterium
GACATTATCACAAGTTAACAACATTCATATCCCTCTTTAAATTGACAGGCGTACCCTTTTTATGTATAATGTTAAAGCTATCAAAATTATCCGATGACTAATAGTGCTAAGCCTCCTACTTCTATAAGTGGTAGACAAGGACTATAGAGTCCCTGGATATCGATTTCTAAGGTTCACATGGCGTCTGAAACGACACATGAACCCAAGAACTCTATTGATTATGGAAAGGTGACCGAGTGGTTGAAGGTGCACGCCTGGAAAGCGTGTGGGCGGGAAACTGCCTCAAGGGTTCGAATCCCTTCTTTTCCGCCATTGAGCCGTGCTAGATGGGGTGTTAGCGGTACCTTGTAGCCTGCAATCCGCTATAGCAGGGTTGAACTCCTTTTATGAGGAATAACTCCGGTCGGGCCTGCCCTGAGCAAGTGATGTTGAGAATTTGGTCCTGCGCAATGAAATGCTGTGAACCCCGTCAGGTCCGGAAGGAAGCAGCGGTAAACGGATTTTTTCATGTGCCGCAGACAATCCGGGTTTGAGTCAACTACTTGGGTAACGCCGGTTAGAGAATTTCGAGTTTAGGTGCACGGCTTGAAAAAACACATGTGTCTTTGGATACGTGTGTTTTTTCTTAATAGACGGGTCAATATATCATTTGAATAAAATGGAAAGTTTGATATAATGATGTAGATAATATACTAGGTGGTGTTTCAATGTCACATCAGGCAATTTACAGACAATACAGGCCAAAAACCTTTGACGAAGTGATTGGACAACGGCATATAACTGAAACAATAAAAAATCAGATTATGAGAAAATCAACTGCTCATGCTTATCTTTTTTCAGGCATCAGAGGGACAGGCAAGACCTCAACAGCTAAGATATTTGCAAGGGCAATAAATTGCACCAATAATTCGGACGGAAACCCCTGTAATGCCTGTGATTCTTGTCTGAGCATCCTATCCGACCGAAACATGGACGTTATAGAAATGGATGCGGCCTCCAACAATGGCGTAGAAGATATCAGGGACCTTAGAGAGAAGGTTAAATTCCTGCCCTCCCAGAGCAAATACAAGGTCTATATTATAGATGAGGTTCATATGCTTTCTAAAGGAGCTTTCAATGCGCTGTTAAAGACACTTGAAGAGCCACCGGCGCATTTGTTGTTCCTTTTAGCGACTACCGAGCCTCAGAAAATACCCGCAACCATCCTATCTAGGTGTCAGAGATTCGATCTTAGAAGAATAGGGGTTGATGATATCATTCAAAGCCTAAGAGACATTTTGAGAGATTTGGATGTGGAGAGTGAGGAGGAAGCTCTCAGAATGATAGCAAACAGCGCAGAAGGGGCCATGCGGGACGCGCAAAGCATACTGGATAGGTGCCTCACCCACAACAGCAAAATCATAACCTACAAAGATGTCACCATGTTACTTGGCACAGTAAACTACAAAGCCATATTGGATTTTACCGATACGCTGATTCAGGGAGATATAAGAAACACACTGTTGCTTTTAGATGATATTCTAGCAGAAGGAAAAGAAATTTCTTCTTTTCTGGAAGACCTGATTTCACACCTCAGGAATCTTCTGATTATTAAATCGGTAAAAGAAAGTCAAAAATTCATCAAGCTTGGCGAAGATGCTGTCAAAGAATTGGAGATTCAAAGCAATACACTGTCAGTGCAAGATAATATCAGATACATTGAGGATTTGTCCGAAGTGCTGTCATTGTGCAAGAAGGCTGTAAATGACAGAATTCTCCTCGAAACGAGGCTGATAAGGCTTTTGAGCAAGGAACAACCAACAAAATCTGAAGTCACTCATATGTCAGAATCTCTGAAAGAAACCATAAAGAAGGATCCACCAAAGATCACTCAGGAAATGCAAGAACCAAGCTCTTTAAAGCAACAGAAGAATATATCCAATCCTGAATTAAAGCTGATAAAAGATCAGTGGGAAAATATTCTGGCTGCAATAAAAAAAGAAAAAGTAACTTTCAATGCCGTTCTTAAAGAAGCCGAACCATTTGAAGTTAGTGGCGATGAAGTTGTAATCAAATTTGGCAAAAAATACAATTTTCACTTTAAGAGAGCAAATAACAAAGAAAACACAGAACTTTTACAACACATCATCAGCAATATCATTAAGAAAAACTGCACCGTTAGATTTGTAATCGCTAATGATGACAAAGTAAATACAGTGTCAGTGTCTAAACAAAAATTGAAAGAAGAGCTCAATCAAAAGACTTTTGAACTGTTTGGCGAAGACAAAGTTGAAATAATCGAATAAGGAGGACATGATGTCTAAAGGAAGAAGAATGCCTGGTGGTATGCCGGGAGGAAACATGAATAATATGATGAAGCAAGTGCAGAAAATGCAACAGCAAATGGCTGAGGTGCAAAAGGAACTGGAAGTCAAGGAAGTTGATGCGACAGCCGGAGGCGGTGCCGTCACTGCAGTTGTCAACGGAAAAAAAGAACTTATTAGAATTCAGATTAGTCCGGAGGTTGTTGACCCTGAAGATGTGGATATGCTCCAAGACCTGATTGTTGCTGCTGTAACTGAAGCATCCAAAAAGGCTGAGGAAATGATGGAGAGGGAAATGTCCAAGGTAACAGGTGGGTTGAATCTCCCCGGAATGTTTTAAATGGAGCGGATGTGATGGAACAGTATGCTGCTCCAATAAACCATTTGATTGAGGAATTGTCAAAACTGCCCGGTATCGGAAGAAAAACGGCGCAAAGATTGGCTTTTCATATCTTGGATATGAAAGGAGATCAAGTTGTGAAACTGGCACAATCAATTGTCGACGCAAAAAAACTAATCAAATTTTGCTCCAACTGCGGTAATATGACAGATAAAGATCCCTGCTCGATCTGTGGCAATGTCAAACGGGATAAATCCATAATTTGTGTTGTGGAGGATTCAAGAGATGTAGCGGCTATGGAAAGAATCAAGGAATTTCATGGCTATTACCATGTTTTGCATGGCACCATATCACCTATGGATGGGATAGGCCCTGACGAGATTAATATAAAAGGCTTGATTTCAAGATTGAATAATGATGTCAAAGAGGTTATCCTTGCTACCAATCCCACAATAGAGGGTGAAGCCACCGCCATGTACATTGCCAGGTTGGTGAATCCTATGGGTATACGCGTTACACGATTGGCCCATGGCATTCCGATTGGTGGGGACATCGAGTATGCCGACGAGGTTACCTTGGTTAAAGCGTTGGAAGGTAGAACTCAATTATGATTCAAGGGGGATATTATTCCCTCTTTAATATATCCTAAGGAGAATTGGAATGATTGATAAAAAGCTTTTAGAGACTATTGAAAAAAAGTCTGAGCAGATAGCTGGCAATTTGATCAAAATCCGTAGAGATTTGCATCAGATACCGGAGTTGGGAAGTGATTTACCAAAGACACGGGAATATATTTTGAAAGAACTCAGAGCTCTTGATGTGGATATAAACGAAAATGTCGGTGAAAATGGCATTGTGGCAACTCTTTTTGGGGGAAGCAAAGGTAAAACCATTGCTTATCGGGCAGATATGGATGCCCTTCCATTGAAGGAGGAAAACACTTTTAATTTTGTGTCAAAACATGAAGGCAGAATGCATGCGTGTGGACACGACGGGCATGTGACAATCGCTTTGGGGATACTCAAGATTCTAGCCGTCGTTAAGAATGACATAAAGGGAAACATCAAATTTATCTTTCAACCTGCCGAGGAAACAACTGGTGGTGCATTACAAATGATCAACGACGGTGCGTTAAAAAACCCTGATGTGGATTATATTCTGGGGTGTCATATCTGGCCATCTCTAGAAAGTGGCAAGATAGGTATTCGAAAAGGTCCTATAATGGCAGGAACAGACATAGTTGACATTACCATTGAGGGTAAAGGGGGACATGGTGCCATACCGCATAAATCAATCAACCCCATAGTTGTCGGCAGCAAAATCATTACTGAGGTTGAGGGTATCAAGAATTATTTTGTGCCATCCAGCCAAAATTCTGTTATTAGCTTTGGCTCATTCAATGCAGGAGAGACTAATAATGTCATACCTCATAGCGCAAGACTTTTGGGAAGTGTGAGAACATTTTCGAAGGAGACCCAGGCTATTTACATTTCCAAGCTCACTGATATCATCAAGAGCGTGGAGACTGTTTACCGGGCGAAATGCGTATTGAAATACATAAAAAATTATCCACCAACCATCAACGATGAACAGGTAGTGGATAAAATTGAGAATACATTGATTGAATATGGTTTACAGGATAAAATATTTCATATTGATGAACCTTCTATGGGCGCAGAGGATTTTAGTTATTTCCTTCAAAATATCCCGGGTGCCTATATGTTCATTGGCTCACGAAATGAGATGAAGGGTATTACCCAAGAAATCCATCATCCTAATTATGACATGGATGAAGCTATTTTAGAGACGATACCGGGAATCCTAAGCAAACTGATCATAGAACTTCTTTAAAGCTATTAAATCCGTTAATCATCAATTCATATCTAGGATTCTCCGATAGGATTTTTTGGAGAATCTAATTTTTTGTCAACATATCAAAAAATAATCCAACTCCAAAAAAGTGTAATTGGAACTGCCAAAATAATTCTTTGTAGAAATATGATAAAAAAATCCTTCTTGGTGGTCAAACCCTGAAAAGACATGATGATCAGCATAGGAGCTATGTAGATCAGCTGATTCATGGTGATTGCTGCCATAATGATTTGAGTGTTAGAGGATACTATATTTCTAAGAATCACCGCAGGCATGATCAAGTCTATTGTATATAGAATCAAAGTCTGTGAAAGTAAAAAAGGCTGCTCAATGCTAAAAATCTTCAGATAAAGACCATATGGATAGGACATGATCTCAAAAACATTGGTGTATTCTATCAATAGAACAGATAATGTCCCTAAGGTAATCAGAAATGGAACAAAGGACATCAAAATATTGGCTACTGCCAACAAACTATTTTTGATTGAGTATTTAGTTTTGTACGCCCTCTCGCTAGCCTTTTGCAATGCCTGGCTAAGTTTATTTCCTTCCGTGGGTACGATCGAAGGAACAAGTTTGGTCTGATCCATACTGGTAAAAGGGGGCATACGCACCATAATAAATGCCATTGTAAAGAAGACAAGCACAGTGAGTCCGTAAAACTTAAAGAAATATGAGCTGTCCCCAATCACGCTCCAATAAAGTAACCCTGTAGAGAGTGATGGCACCGTAAGGGCTGTCATAATACGCATTGCCTCCTGCTTGGAGAAGATACCTTTCTCGTATTGCATTCCTGTCAGATACATGCTCATAGTCGATCCAACGAAAAATGATGTGACAAGATTGACCATAGCGTTACCTGGTACCTTAAACACAGGCTTGATCACCTTGTCCAGCAAAACTTCCAGAAACTCTGCCAAGCCATATTCGCTGAGAAGGGGTAAAAAGAAATTAGCTATTGTAATAAAAATGATAATGCTGCCAGTCATTTCTATTATCTCCGCACTGGATACATTCAATTTCAGCAAACTGTCAAAATTCAGAAATTTATAACTGACTACAAAAAACAGGGCTGCAAATCTAAATATAATCTGTAAAGCTTTGACATTGAAGTTTTTTCTGATAAACTGATATTTGCCCAAATGTTTTGGTTTGAAAAATTTGACATAGATTGTCAGGATACAAACTGACAACATAAAAATTAATGTGATATGGCTGT
>DMAP01000378.1 GCA_003446975.1 Clostridiales bacterium
ATAAGACAAATCCTTGAATAGTTCCATAGCTGGATCTCTTAGTTTTTTTGTCAGAGGAAATATAGCTGCCTTAAAAGCGGACAATGCAGGATGAAGTTTAAGCACAATCCTCTCTGTTCCGTCTTCCAGCGTTTCTTCATTATAGGCGTCAATCAGAAAAGCCAGCAACACCCTGTCTACTCCAACTGAAGGTTCGATACAATATGGAATGTATTCTTCATTGGTGACAGGATCCTTGTATTTGAAGCTTTCTCCCGAGAATTCCTGATGCTGTTTCAGGTCAAAATCTGTTCTATCGGCAATCCCCCATAGTTCACCCCATCCAAATGGGAACAAATATTCAATATCTGTTGTTGCGTTGCTATAATGAGACAACTCTTCCTCGCCATGGTCCCTGAATCTGACGTTTTCTTTTGTCATTCCCAGACTCAAAAGCCAATTCATACAAAACTCTTTCCAGTACTTGTACCAGTCAAGATCTTCCCCAGGCTTGCAGAAAAACTCCAGTTCCATTTGCTCGAATTCCCTGGTTCTGAAAATAAAGTTGCCAGGGGTTATTTCATTTCTGAATGATTTTCCGATTTGGCCTATTCCAAATGGTACTTTTTTTCTGGATGATCTCACAACATTCTTGAAATTCACAAAAATCCCTTGGGCTGTTTCAGGTCTTAGGAATATTTCAGCCTGGGAACCTTCAGTCACACCTTGGTATGTTTTAAACATAAGATTGAATTGTCTGATTTTTGTGAAATCCTTGCTGCTACACTCAGGGCATTGGATGCTGTTTTCTATTATATAGTTTTCCATCTCAGCATTTGACCAACCATCTACAACTGTCTCCAAGTCCTCCTTATTCCTTAGGAAATCTTCAATCAGCTTGTCAGCCCTGAACCTTGATTGGCAATTTTTGCAATCCATCAATGGATCGTTGAATCCTCCCACATGACCCGAGGCCTCCCACGTTCTTGGATTCATAAGGATAGCTGAATCAAGTCCAACATTGAACTCGCTACCCTGCACAAACTTTTGCCACCAGGCCTTTTTCACATTATTCTTTATTTCAACACCAATCGGACCATAGTCCCATGTGTTTGCAAGACCACCATATATCTCTGATCCCGGGAAAATGATTCCTCTGCTTTTAGATAATGATACCACTTTTTCCAAACTGCTTTTCTGTAAACCTGCCATCTGATTCTCCTTTCAAAAAATAAAAACTTTCATCCCAAATATAGGGACGAAAGTAAATTCCGCGGTTCCACCCTACTTGACATCAATGACGTCCTCTTTAGTAGAATATGCTCATGAGCTCCCTTCTTACAGTTTGACAAATTAGGTTTCCACCGTCCCTAAATCTCTATATTATAAAACCAAATACTCTTCTCAATCACAGCATTATTTCAATTAACAATAATCTACCATCATAATTCTGTGATGTCAATAATTATTTGTTGTTGATTAACAGGGTTCTTGAGTTCAGGTGGCGTTTTAAACGTCATTTTATTATTTTCAATGATTTAAAATTATCTTTCCCAATATAGTGATTGAAGTAGGCATTGATAATGAATAGCGCCCGTTGGCTTATATGGCTCAAATAGCCCACATCCTCGAATCTGCAGCCAATAAGGCTTCTGATAGCGGTTAAGTCGTCATGAGAGATCCTCAATCCTGATTGAGTCCTTGCGCATTTGCTGCAGACTATCCCCCCATCCTCTATTGAGAACAGCAAGGATTTTTCATTGCTACCGCAATGGCTGCAGCTATCCAACTCAGGTCTGTAACCTAAAATGCTGATTAGTTTTATTTCATAGGCCGCAATCAGATCTCGTATTTTTTCAGGGTGTTTCTCAAGCATCATAAGTATTTTGACCGACATATCGAAAATTTTACTGTAATTCTCATTCTCCTGCAGCACATGATTTAGTATCTCCAGTATATAGTTGCCATACACGTAGCTTTCAAAATTGTTTCGCAGTTCGTAGAAATGATTCAGTACGGTACCATTGGACAGAATGTACATATCTTTATTCAGGTAAATATTGACCATTGAATGATTCATTGTCTGAGCAATCGCCATGTTCTCATTATTGGCTCTTCTTGAGTTTCTTGCCATAACCTGGATCTTTCCGTTTTTTTTGCTGAAACATTGAAGAATTTTGTCATAATCTTTATAATGGACTTCTTTTAATACGATAATCTCATCCTGAAAGCTCATAAATCACCAGCTCTTATATCCTAATTCTCTCAGTATTCTCTCATCATCACGCCAATTTTTGCTTATTTTAACCCATAGCTTCAGATAAACTTTTGTGCCTAAAAGCCTTTCGATATCCAGCCTGGCACTTTCGCCAATTTCTCTTAGTTTCGAGCCTTCCTTTCCAATGATCATTCCTTTATGGGATTTTTTCTCACACATGATGACTGCGTAGACATCCATCATGTCTTTGTTGCCTCGCTGTTCTATTTTTTCTATCAAAACACCAACGCCATGTGGAATTTCATCTTGTAGGAACTGAAGGGCTTTTTCTCTAATCAACTCAGAGATGACAAACCATTCGGGACGGTCTGTTATATAATCCTCAGGAAAATACTGTGGACCTTCCTCAATATTATCTTTAATGAACGCGACAACTTCCTGGACGTTCATCCCTCCTGTTGCGGAAATGCGCAATACTTTGTCAACCAAACCCATTTCAGTAAAATCTGTTTCCACTGACAGGTTGTCCTGGTAGATGTCCGACTTGTTGATCAAAGCTATCTTAGGCATCTTGAAATCCTGAATCTGCTCGATGATATACTTGTCTCCCGGTCCAAGCTTGTTCTTCTCGTCAGTCATGAAGACAAGAACATCCATCTCTCCCATAGCCTCAGTGATCTCTGAAGCCATGAAGTTTCCCAGCTTGTTTTTAGCCTTGTGTATGCCTGGTGTGTCTATAAACACAATCTGTGATTCCTCATCTGTGACAACCGCTTTAATTTTATTTCTTGTTGTTTGTGGCTTGTCGGACATGATGAGTATCTTTTCTCCAACCATATAATTGATCAGTGTTGATTTACCAACATTAGGTCTCCCAACAACCGTAACAAATCCTGACTTAAATGTTCCCATGTTTTAAATCCTCCGGGCCGAAACTTTCCGGCAATAAATCTTTTATCGTGTAAACTTTATAATCATCTTCGCTTATGGCGGATATGATTCTAATATCCTCCCCAAACTCGCGTATGAACTGACGGCAAACGCCACAAGGAAATGATATCTTCTCCAGGCTTCCGACCACTGCAATGGTATCGATGTTTCTGTGTCCTTCCGATATTGCCTTCGACAAGGCTGTCCGTTCAGCGCAGATAGTTGGCGTATATGACGATGATTCAATATTGCACCCTGTGAATACCAATCCCTCTTCAGTCAGGACCGCCGCCCCAACCTTGAACTTGGAATATGGTACATAAGCCCTTTCTCTAGCCTCAATCGCCAATCTTATCAATTCTTTATCATTCATTCAAATTCTCCTCAAAATCCAATATGGTGTTTTGAGATATCACCTGAATCCAAGTCTGGCCCGGATTCAATAATATCTCATTTCCGTCTTTGTCTCTATATATTGTCCTATCTCTAATGCCTGTCTTTTCCCAATTGATTTCAATCATTTCTCCGTTGCTTATATAGTAGCCTTCACCTTCTGCCACATTGTACAATGCCAATCTTCCCTCATTATCAAGCACCACTTTTTTTAGCTTTTGAACAATGATGTTGGTTGCTGCTATTTCATCATCATAATATTCGTCTATATGAAGCTTGTTGTTCACATAGCGATTGAATGCGCCAATGTCTTCATTTAAAACATAACGAACTTGATAGTCCTTGTTGTAAGTAATGGCGAATGAAGTCGCAGGTTGGGTCTCGTAAAGTTCTGATAACGGATATGGATCTTCAGAAAAATGCCAGGCATCATAATTTCCTTCCTGTCTGTAATTCATATAGCCTTGGGCATCTCTTAGATTTTTCATTGCTGTGTACATGTTGTTTGGAGCTTCTTTACCCGTCTTGTAGTATCGCCAAAACTCTCCGCTCGTCATGCCGCTTATATTGGCCATCTGATAATCTCTTATATTGATCAATGCCTCACTGCTTCCACCTACATGGACAAATACAGCATCGAACTCCAGGGCGAATGTCAAAAAATAAGGCCTTGCACTTCTAACAGGCCCGATATGTTCAGGTGATTCCGTCAAAAAAACTGCTAAATATCTCGTGAAAGGCCCTTCAACCTCGCACTCATACACTATTTCAGCCTTGGTAATTCCTGCCTGCCATCTAGAAGAAGGATGATTGTCATACACAACGGCTACAGGTCTCAACTCAGTCAGTTCCTGCGGGTAATAAACACCGCTTATGGGAGAAGGCAAACCTTCCTTGATTATCTTTTCCGGTTCTGTTACCATCGGTTGTGTTGTTTCCTCCGTTGGAATCTCTGTCGATAGTTCTGATTCGGTTGTCTCTACTGTAGATGCGTTTTGGTTATTGCCGCAAGAAGATAGCAGTATGACAATAATCAACGCCAAAATTATTTTTTTCAGCATAGTTGCTCCAGATACGATTTATTTATATAGCTTCAGTTTGTCCATAATTGATTTTTCTTCAGTGCGCATCATAACCTTGTCTTCATCATCAATATGATCGTACCCGAATAGATGCAGAAGAGAATGCACAAACAGATAGGCAAGCTCTCTCTCAAAAGAATGATTGAATTCCAGCGCTTGTTCTTTGATTTTATCAATTGATATAACCACATCACCCAGAATCACATTGTCATATTCGGAACCGAACTCATCCTCCATCGGGAATGAAAGAACATCCGTCACATAATCATTCCCCAGGTATGCTTTATTCAGGGCCCTAATTTCCTCATTGGAAACAAGTGAGACGCTGATCTCAAAATTTTTTCCCCTGTTCAGATGCTCAAGTGTCTCATCAGCAACCCGGTCTATCAATTCCTCTAGTTGCTTTTCTAAAACGAATCCTTCTTTCCTGACATCAATCAGTATCTCCATCCTTGTTGCTCACCCCTTTTTTCTCATAAGTCTCATATGCTTTTATGATATCCTGGACCAGCTTATGTCTCACGACATCTTTTTTATCAAAGTATACAAATCCAATGCCCTCAACATTTTTAAGTATTATCTCCACTTCCTTCAATCCGGATCTTTTCCCTAAAGGCAGATCTATCTGTGTTACATCTCCTGTG
>DMAP01000332.1 GCA_003446975.1 Clostridiales bacterium
GTTATCATCATATACTAGATCCTTATACCGGTTACCCAACGGATAACAATCTCAAAGCAGTTGCCATCATAACCCATCGTTCCTTTGATGCCGATGCGTTGTCTACTGCAGTATTGCTTCAAGGCTTGGATAAGGGTATGGCAATGATAGATTCACTTGATGATGTAGAAGCCATATTTATTACTAAAGAACATGTGATTTATTTGACTGAAGGTGCTAAAGATAACTTTACATTAACCTCTGGTGATTACACAATAGCAGAACAATAAAAAAATTCCCAATATGGGAATTTTTTTATTGCCTTATTTTTCTTTTTTCAATGATAATGATATTCTACTTCTCTTGATATCAATATCAATAATTCTCGCAGTCACTATATCCCCTACCTGAACCTCTGACATAGCAGATCTAATATATTTATCGCTCAATTGAGAGATGTGTATCAGTCCGTCTTGTTTGACACCTATATCTACAAATGCGCCAAAATCGACCACATTTCTCACAGTACCCGTTACCATCATTCCTGGTTTCAGGTCTTCAATTTTTAAAACATCACTTCTGAAAATCGGTCTATGCATTTCATCTCTAGGATCTCTACCTGGTCTTTTCAGTTCTTCTATGATATCAATCAGTGTTGGAATTCCAACGTTCAGTTCTGTTGCCAACCATTCTATCCTTTCATCATATAGCTCTTTTGTTGATTTCTTCTTTTGGTTAATCTGCAGCTTTGACAAATCCTGAAGACTTTTAACTACACGTTCGCCTCTAGCTTCCACTTTTTCCTTTTTATCTTTTATTTCAATTTTCAAAATCCTCTGATTAATATCGTTGAATCTAAATTCTTCAAGATTCTCAAAATCATAACCTAATTTTTCAATTAATCGACTAGCTGTTTCGTAGGATTCAGGGTGGACTGCTGTCTTATCCAGATAATTGCTGCTTTCTGAAATTCTTAAAAATCCTGCACACTGCTCGTAAACCTTGTCTCCTAAGCGACTAACAGTCTTTAATTCTTCTCTGCTTAAAAATTTTCCGTTTTCTTCCCTGTGCTTTACAATATTCTTGGCGACTGCTTTGTTGACGCCAGCAATGTGCTGCAGTAAAGAAAAAGAGGCTGTATTGAGATCAACTCCTACACTGTTGACACAATCCTCAACAACGCCATCCAGTGCTTTGCCAAGTTTTGACTGATTGACATCGTGCTGGTATTGTCCTACACCGATGCTCTTGGGATCAATCTTTACAAGTTCTGCCAATGGATCCTGCAACCTTCTGCCTATGGAAATAGCGCCTCTGATGGATACATCCAAATCCGGATATTCCTCATGGCCTATCTTTGATGCTGAGTACACAGATGCACCAGCCTCGCTGACTATCGTGTAGGATACATCTTTGTCAATTTCCTTAATCGTTTCTGCAACCAGCATTTCTGTTTCCCTTGATGCTGTGCCATTGCCTATGCTAATAAGATTAAGATCGTATTTCTTAACAAATTCCTTGATTATTCTCTTTGATTTTTCAGTCTCGTTTTGCGGCTCATTGGGATAAATAGTGATGTAATCAAGTAATTTCCCAGTATCATCAAGGGCTGTCAATTTGCATCCAGTTCTAAATGAAGGATCTATGGCCAGCACTCTTGCATTTTTAGTTGGTGGCACAAGCAAAAGATTTTTAGTGTTTTGTCCGAACACCTTGATTGCCTCATCTTCCGCCCTTTCAGTCAGCATATTTCTGACTTCCCTTGTTACTGAAGGCACAATGAGTCTCTTATAGGAATCTTCTATAGCATTATTTAGATAACTGGTGGTTATCGCTTTTTCATTCTTGATGATGCTATTTTTTAGATAAGATACAACCTGATCATCAGGAGAAGCAATGGTAACCTTTAATTTTTTTTCATTTTCTCCCCGATTGATGGCAAGTATTCTGTGATTGGCAATCTTGCTAAGTTCTTCCTTGAACTTATAATACATCTCAAAAACAGAGGACTCAGACTCATCTGTCGCTTCAGTATGTATAATGCCATTGTTCAAATAAAGCTCTCTGATTTTCTCTCTAAAATCAGCATTATCCGATACTATTTCTGCGATAATATCCATAGCGCCTTGATAGGCATCATCGATAGTCTCCACCTCGTCATTTAAGTACGGTAATGCTATCTCTTCCAGATTGCCGGATTCTATTTTCTGACTGAGTATTAAATTAGCCAAAGGCTCCAGACCTTTTGCTTTCGCCATTGTGGCTCTGGTCTTCTTTTTTTGCTTGTACGGTCTGTATAGATCTTCAACCCTTTGCAAAACATCTGATGACAAGATCTCTTCTCTTAACTCTTCAGTTAGCTTATCTTGCTCTTCTATCAACCTTATGACTTCACTCTTTCTTGTCTCCAAATTTCTGAGATAAGATAATCTTTCGTCCAAATCTCTCAAAACCACATCATCCAGCGATCCAGTCTTCTCTTTTCTATACCTTGCAATGAATGGAATGGTATTTCCCTCATCTATTAGCTCTAGGGTGTTTTTTACCTGGAACTCCTGCAAATTGAACTCTTTACATAATCTTTGAATAATATTCATGCTTCACTCCCGATTAATCTATTTGCTTTTGGCCTTCAAGTATTCATTTATGAATAAATCGATGTCTCCATCCATGACCGCCTGCACGTTTCCCTTTTCTGCATTGGTTCTATGATCTTTTACCATGCTGTAGGGATGAAAAACATATGACCTTATTTGGCTTCCCCATGCAATCTGGTTGTATTTGCCCTGGATATCCTCAATTTCATCCTTTTGTTCCTCTTCTTTGATTTCGATCAACTTTGCCATCAGCATTTTCATGGCTGTTGCCTTATTTTTATGCTGAGATCTTTCATTTTGGCATGAAACCATGACACCTGTCGGTATGTGGGTGATTCTAACTGCGGAATCAGTTGTATTGACATGCTGTCCTCCAGCTCCACTCGCTCGATAAGTGTCGATTTTTAGGTCCGCAGGATTGATGTCTATCTCCGAGTCATCATCGATTTCCGGCATAATGTCAACAGATGCAAATGATGTGTGTCTTTTCTTGGCAGAATCAAATGGTGATATACGCACTAATCGATGCACACCTTTTTCAGCCAAAAGATAGCCATAGGCGTATTCGCCCTGGATCATTATAGCAACACTTTTTATGCCAGCTTCAGTATCTGATAATATATCAAGTATCTCTGTTTTATATTGATTTTTTTCTGCCCATCTCAAGTACATACGCATAAGCATTTCAGCCCAATCTTGCGCTTCAGTTCCGCCAGCGCCTGCATGTATTGATAGAATGGCATTGTTTTTATCGTACTTCCCATTTAACAAGGTTTTCAGTTTAAAGGCTTCCAGTTCTTTTTCTGTAGCTTTGATAAGTGAGTTCAATTCAGGAACATAGCTTTCATCATTTTCTTCCTCAATCAATTGAATCATCACTTCAACTTCTTCGACTTTATTTTTAATCTGAAAAACTTGATTTATCTTATCATTGACTATCTTTAAACTCTGGGATATGGTCTGTCCTCTTTCCACATCATTCCAGAAGTCCGGTTTTTGCATCTCATTCTCATAGCTCTTCTTCATCTCTTCTAGCTTAGAGACGTCAAAGAGAAACACCTACCTCATCCAAAATTACTCTGAAATATTTGAGTTTTTCATTGTACTGATACAAATCAATCATTAATCATCAACTCCTAATTTTAACTTCAGCTGTTTTGACCACAGCACTTTTTATATTTTTTGCCGCTGCCACATGGGCAGGGATCATTTCTTCCGATTTTTTCACCTTTTACAACTGTTTTCTGTTTTGATGATTCACCGCTTAAGTTGGTTCCCAATTCTCTGGCAACTTTTGTCCTCTGGATTTTTTCTTGAGGTTTCACGCGATATAGGAATTTTACAGTATCCTCTTGTATCATGTTGATCATTTCCTGGAACATGTCAAATCCTTCCTGTTGATAAGCTCTGACAGGATCTTCATTTCCCATAGCCCTAAGACCTATGCCTTGTCGGAGTTCATCCATGGCATCGATATGATCCATCCATTTTGTATCGACGGTTTTCAGTAGAACAATTCGTTCGACTTCACGGAATTGCTCTGCACCGAACTCGTCTTCTTTCATCTTGTAGATTTTTTCGGCTAGGCTCGTTGAAGCTTCTGTTAACTTGGCTATGTCCATCGTTTCAATGTTATCAATATTCAATTTGATGCGAGGTCCGAACAAAGCAGTAAGCGCTTCTTCATATCCAGTCAAATCCCAATTCTCAGGATACTTGTCCGCTGCATACTTGGAGATCAGTGTCGCTATCTGATCATTGACCATTGACATGACATGCTCTCTCAGATCCTCACCCATCAATACTTTTCTTCTTTCTGAGTAGATGATTTCTCTTTGCTTATTCATTACATTGTCATATTGCAGCACATGCTTTCTGATATTGAAGTTTCTACCCTCAACTCTTCCTTGTGCTGTTTCAATCGTCTTGGTAAGCATGCTGTGCTGCAAGGCTTCATCCTCTGGTAATCCCAAAGTATTCACCATCGATTTGACCTTATCTCCTGCAAACAATCTCATTAAGTCATCATCCAATGATATGTAAAATCTGGAACTACCAGGATCTCCCTGTCTACCGGCACGACCTCTCAACTGATTGTCTATCCTTCTGGATTCATGCCGCTCTGTTCCAATTATGCTTAGTCCACCAGCCTGTAGTACTTTTTTATTGTCATCCTTGATCTCTTCTTTAGCTTTATTCAAGTACTCCTTGTAAAGCCTTCTAGCATTGTTTATTTCTTCATCGTCCGTTTCGTCATAACCATCCGCTTTTGCCGCGATTTCCTCACTTAGGATGCTTTTAATCTTTGTTCTCGCCATATATTCCGGATTGCCACCCAATACTATATCCGTACCACGTCCTGCCATATTGGTTGCTATTGTCACTGCTCCGAAACGACCTGCCTGCGCAACAATTTCGGCTTCTTTTTCGTGATTCTTGGCATTTAGAACTGTATGCGGAATATTGGTTTTCCTCAGAAGCTTGCTTAGATACTCCGATTTTTCAATAGAAATTGTGCCTACCAATACAGGCTGCCCTACCTGATGCCTTTCCTGTATATCTCTGATAACAGCTCTGAACTTCGCTTCCTCAGTTTTATAAATGACATCCGCTTGATCTTCTCTGATGACCTGTTCATTGGTAGGAATCTCTATAACATCAACCCCATATATTTCCCTGAATTCATTCTCTTCTGTCTTGGCTGTTCCAGTCATGCCAGAGAGCTTTTTGTACATTCTGAAATAATTTTGAAAGGTTATAGTGGCTAGTGTTTTTGATTCTCTTCTGACGTCCAATCCTTCTTTAGCTTCAATAGCTTGGTGCAGTCCTTTCGAGAATCTTCTTCCATACATAAGTCTTCCCGTGAACTCATCAACGATCAGTATCTCGCCATCCTTCACGATATAGTCTATATCACTCTTCATGATGCTGTGGGCTTTCAGTGCCTGATTGATATGGTGTGATATTTCCATATTTTGTTCATCAGCCAGGTTTTCTATTCCAAAGAATTTTTCAGCCTTGTTGATACCTTTTTCTGTCAATGTGACATTTTTCCCTTTTTCATCAATAACATAGTCAACAGTCTCTTCTTTGAAATTCCCCATCATCATTTCCATTTTGCTCATTTGCTCGTCAGGATCCTGAATCCTTCCCCGTAAACCAACGGCAAAAGAGTTGGCTCGATGATATAGGTCTGTGGATTTATCCCCTTCACCGGAAATAATCAATGGTGTTCTAGCCTCATCTATCAGGATGCTGTCGACCTCATCAATGATGCAGAAATTAAGAGCCTGCTGCACCATATCTTCTTTTCTCACGACCATGTTATCTCTTAAATAATCAAATCCAAACTCGTTGTTTGTTCCGTAAGTGATGTCACATTGATACTGTTTGCGTCTTTCTTCATTGGTCAGTCCATGCACAATGCATCCCACTGTAAGACCTAGGAAGCTGTAAACCTTGCCCATCCAGTCTTTATCCCTTTGAGCCAGATAATCATTGACCGTCACCACATGAACACCCTTGCCCAAAAGCGCATTTAGATAAACCGGTAAGGTAGCCACAAGTGTCTTTCCTTCTCCAGTCTTCATTTCTGCAATCCTGCCTTGGTGAAGAATAATACCTCCAATTAACTGAACCTCATAATGCTTCATTCCCAGCACACGCCAAGAGGCTTCCCTCACGACAGCATAAGCTTCAGGCAAGATATCATCAATTGATTCGCCAGATACCAATCTATCCTTAAACTCTTGTGTTTTGCTTTTTAAGTCATGGTCCGTCAATGCTTCTATGTTTGACTCCAAAGCCACGATTTTTTTTACGATAGGGTCTACCCGCTTTATTTCCCTGTTAGAGTATGACCCGATTATTTTTTCAAAAAAATTCTTCATTTTTCCACCTTTGTTTGATTCGTCTTTATAAAGTTGAATGTTTATTTTACAAAAATTGATTTTATCATTATTTTGATGTTTTTACAAGTCAGGAGCCTATCGAACTATGATAGCCAGCCTTAATCCCTGTATTCCATGCCCAATGCAGATTAAATCCACCGCAATCACCATAAACATCAAGTATTTCACCTGCTAAAAACAAGTTCTTATGGTGATATGATTCCATCGTGTGCGGATTTATCCCTGTCAACAACACGCCACCTGCTGTTACTTGGGCGTCAGCCCAGGAATGAAACCCTGTAATTCTTACTTCCAATCCTTTCAATACTTTTATGATTGCATAAATCTGTCTTCGATTCAATCTAGTCGGTTTCTGTAGAAAGTCATCCACTCCTGCCTCTTTTAACAAAGGTATGATAATCCTCTTGTTGATCAGTCCTACAAAAGTATCCTTCAGAGCCTTATGTTTCAAACTAATGAATCGTGCGCTCAGCATTTCAAACATATCATTGCTAGATATGTCAGGAAATAGATCCATCAGGATCTTTACATTTTTTCCTTCATTCAACTCACTAACAGCGATACCACTTAGTTGCAAAACAGGAGGCCCCGATACGCCATAGTTAGCAAACAAGACTTCTCCAAAATCCTGTGCAATTGGATCATCATTGTCATATAGCGTTACAGACGCATTGATTTTCATGCCTTTTAAACTTCGCAAATGGACGAAATCACTCTTTAACTTGACCAAAGCTGGATATATATCAGATAGATCATATCCTAATCCAGCCATCAAATTAAAGCCGGATCCATCAGAACCCAGCTTGTCGTATGCTTTGCCACCAAGGGCAACTATTATTCTATCAAACTCAAAAGTATCCACATCAGTATGAACCAAGAATGATTGCTGAGTAGGTGTAATGGTCAGTATTCTTTGACCACAAATCTCCTTAGTTCCATATCTGAGATATTCTTCTCTTAGCACTTCGAGTATGCTGGAAGCCTGCAGGCTATAGGGAAATACCTTTCCCGTTTCATCGAAAAAGGGTTCTATTCCCAATTCTCTGAAAAAACCAATGGTTGATTTTCCGGTAATATTGTTGAGGCATTCTTCAAGCATATCCCTATTACTGCTGTAATATCTGTTGATATCAATCGATTCATTTGTATAATTGCATCTTCCGTTACCGGTTGCCAGTAGTTTCTTTCCAACGCGGTCCAGTCTCTCTAAAATAGTGACATCCGCATCATTTCTTGATGCCGCTACCGCTGCCGCCATTCCGGAAGCTCCTCCTCCTAACACGCCCACCTTAATCATAGATTGTCTCCTATATCCGAATTTATATATGTCGATATTTGTCCCAAGCGTCTATTATTACTGACTTGTATCTTCCTGCAACTGGGATTTCATAATCAACAAGTTGCAATCTGCAGCTTTTACCTGTAATTGATGCGATTTTTCCTATGTTGATAATATAGTTATTATGACATCTCAAAAAATAACTTCTATCCAAGGTTTCCTCCAAATTCCTGAAGCTCTCCTTAAAGATGAATTGACCTCTCTTAGAAAACATCTTTATCCCAG
Source organism: Clostridiales bacterium (assembly GCA_003446975.1). Classification (GTDB taxonomy): domain Bacteria; phylum Bacillota; class Clostridia; order Tissierellales; family Dethiosulfatibacteraceae; genus 38-11. Next base: position 8,052 of record DMAP01000332.1, read on the forward strand.
TTATCTGCTTCTTAAAGTAAAAGATATCCTTGTATGGGACTATTACCATTTTGCCTTCATATTTGAACATATAAAGTTTAAGTGTCTTTTTCATTTTTTCAATTGATGTGTTCACTAGGGTGTTGATTGCTTCTTCTTCCAATGGTCTGTATATAATGCCATCCAAATGGTTCAGATATGCATCTTTATTGATATCCTTATTGTCTGTTATGAGGACAATTGTGGAGTTTTGCTCCAAAGACCTAATTTTATCTGACAAAGCAATTGCTATTTGATCATCATCAATAAACACAAGGTCTGGTGTGAGTCTGGCGTATAGCTGTTCTAATTCATCCACATCCATTAACTCCTCAACTCGAGAATCCAGCTCATTCAATGTGAAAAAACGTTCCAGGTTTTTCTTTATTTGAGGGTTTCTGTTGGTGTTTATAATCAAAACACTAAGTTCCATCGATATCAACCTCCTCTAATAGAACAATTATATCACACACCATTCCAAAAATAAATTGACTTATCGATGCAAGTTATATTAACATCAGAGTATACAATTTTTGATGATATCCAAAAAACACAAATTGGAGGCTATTATGTTTAAAGTATGGGGAAAACTAATCAAGGATAATGAAATTATTAAGGCATTCGATGTTGAAAATATCACCGAACTTAGCTTTGAAGAAAAAAGAAACAGCGCATTCGAGGAAATCTGTTACCATTTTGATTTGAGTGTACCTGTATGGTTGGATAAACATACGAAAGATTTTATCTCATTCAAGCGAGCAACCTTTTATCCTGAAGATTTCATAGAAGAGTTTATTTATGATAGGATGGAGTTTGATCTTGTTAAATGGGATGACAAGAAGTAGCGTAGTGTGACTAAATCTTGTTCTTATTGTTTTGGGTCGGACAATTACCTTTTATCCCACAGGCATCACAATCATCATGAACGGAGCATCTACCTGCTTTGATTTTTTTAAATTGTTTGACAGTAATGTATCCTGCCGCAATGCTTACTGCAAATCCAATTAGATAATTTATCATCTCATCACCCTCTATCTCATTATATAGCTTCCCAAGTTATAGACAATCATTGACATAATATAAGCAAGACCCGTTTGATATAATATTGAAAATCCCATCCATTTCCATGAGTTCAATTCTCTCTTTGCCGCTGCCAAAGCGCCAATGCAAGGTGATGCCAGCGCGATAAAAACCATAAATGACAAAGCAGATATCGGTGTAAATGTGTGTCTTATAGAATCAAGTAATTCAAAGCCGCCTGATTCAGAAATATCATTCAATACAGCAAGTGTAGCAACGACCATCTCTTTTGCAACAAATCCGGTAAGAAATGCCACCGATGTTTTCCAATCCGCAAATCCCAAAGGCTTAAAAATAGGGGCTATAAATGTGCCGATATAGCTAAGCATGCTTTCCCCAGGCAGTTCGGTTAATTTGAAACCTGGTGTGAAACTTTGAAGAAACCAAATCAAAACAGAACCTGCAAATATGATTGTGCCCGCCTTGGTCACAAAAGTCTTGCTGCGATTAAATACTTGCCTTAGAACATTTTTGATCATTGGTGTCCTATAATCAGGCAATTCCAATAAAAATATCTCTTTGTGCCCTTTAAAAACAACTCTCTTCAATAACAATCCGGAAAAAACAATCGCAATACCTCCAATGGCATACATGGTCATGATGATCCAATGTGTGTGTTTGGGGAAAAAAGCAGCTGCAAACATAATGTAAATCGGCATTTTTGCACCACAAGAAACAAAAGGCGTCAAAATAATTGTTAGTTTTCTCTCCTTTTCACTATCCAATGTCCTAGCCGCCATAATTCCAGGAACAGAGCATCCGGAACCCACAAACATTGGAATGAATGATTTCCCGGTTAAACCGATTTTTCTGAATATTCTATCTAGAATGAAAGATACCCTGGCCATATAACCACTGTCTTCCAATATCGAGATAAAGAAAAATAGCACCATAATCTGAGGTAGAAAAAGCAATACTGCCCCTACGCCGCTAATGACACCATCTATAATCAAAGATAGGATGTAATCATTAGCGCCTAACAAAAGCAGTAGTTTTTCAACGCCAGTTGAGAAACCTCCCAGCATTCTCTCAAATATATTTTCTGAAAATCCCCCAATGATATTGATTGAAATATAATAAATTGACCACATGATTACAAGAAAAATTGGAATTCCAACATACTTGTTGGTAAAAACCTTATCAATTTTCTTTGTTGAATCAGAACGCATTTCGCCCAAAATCACGTATTTTGATATAAGTTTTTTAATATAGTTGTATCTAAAGGCCGATATCTTATCGTCTGACATTTCGTTCTCAGTCTTAAATGCATTTATCTCTTGAATATATTCCAGAAATTTTGGGGATTTATCCAGGATTCTAAAGTTTGACAGATTGTCAATCAGTTCTGATATGCCTTTGTTGATTCTAGCTGAAATAGGAACAATACTAATTCCCAACTCATTTGTCAAGCCATCCAGATCGATTATCGTACCTTCCTTTTCAATGATATCCATCATGTTCAGCGCTGCTATTAAAGGTTTACCGGTTTCTATCAATTGAAGCGTCAAAAAAAGGCTTCTTTCAATAGCTGTTGCATCCAGAACATTGATTATTACATCAGGGTTTTCTTTTCTGATGAACTCTTCAGAAATCTTTTCTTCCATTGAATAAGGATTAATAGAATAGATGCCAGGTAAGTCCGTTACTTCAATATTAATGTTTTTTCTTTTTATCTTGCCAGTCTTTTTTTCTACAGTAACACCCGGCCAGTTGCCTACATATTGGGAGCTGCCTGTCAAGGCATTGAAAATAGTTGTTTTTCCGCAATTCGGATTGCCTGTCAATGCTGCACTTCTTATCATTTTGCCTCCGATGTTTTCTGTGTTTATAATTTGAAAAAATTAAAGCGGCTAAGCCGCTTATTATACCAATATTATCTTATCCGCCTCGGATTTTCTGAAACATAAGCTGTAGCCTCTTATGGATATTTCTATTGGATCACCTAAGGGCGCATATTTTTCAACCCGTACAGTTTCACCTTCCGTTATGCCAAGTTGCGTCATTCTAGTTTTTATGGCACCATCAAGATTGATTGATTTAATGATGCCTATTTCACCTGGTTTTAAGTCAGACAATCGATTCAATTCATCATCTCCAGCTCTTTATTGTCATAATGATATCTTGATTGATAATATTTGTCAACGAGTATTTTTTAACACTTGCCATTAATTATTTCCCCGCTATTGACAACGATCTGATTTTTAATGAAGGGGCTCCAAAATATGCTCCCGAGGGCAAGCCAAAC
>DMAP01000197.1 GCA_003446975.1 Clostridiales bacterium
CCATTAGGATATCCTGCTTCTGCCAACAGTTGTTTTGCTTTTTCCTGGTCTTGTTTAATTTCCCCAAAATTATGGTATCCCCAAACAACTGGCGTTATAGGTCCTGTCGTTGCATAAGATAATCCTGGGAATAGCCCTTCAATCACTTCATCTCTGTCTATGGCATGTATGATAGCTTGTCTAACTAACGTATTGCTCATTATAGGATCATTACATCCAAATCTAAACAATCTAGCGCCTACACCTGGAGACTTGATGACATTGATCCTACTATCTGCTTCAAGTCTTGCTAGGTCTTCTGCTGGAAACTGATTGATCATATCCAATTCACCATTCTCAAGAGCTATGACTCTAGATGCTGCTTCAGGAATATGTCTAACAATGATTTTTTCCAGTTTAGCTGGTTCGCCAAAATAATCATCAAATCTCTCAACGATCAACTCTTCATCTTTTTTCCAGGAAACAATCTTGAACAATCCAGTTCCAACAGTTGATTCGACAAAATCTCCTACTTGATAACCGTATTGTGCAATTACATCAGCATCCATGATTGCAAGAGATCGGTTACAAAGAAGTGGCATCATAGGCCCATAAGGCTCGTTGGTAGTAATTGAAACTGTATATTTGTCAAGCACTTCAACACTTTCAAACATTCTGGTAATTTCCTTTACAACCAGTCTCGCAGCGTCAGCATCGTCAGCCATGAATCTCTCATAAGTCGCTTTTACATCTTCTGCAGTCAACTCTTTCCCATTGTGAAACTTAACGCCTTCATGCAACTTAAATGTCCATGTGAGACCATCATCTGTTACATCATAGCTTTCAGCCAAATCATTCACAATTGTACCGTCTGCTTCAAATTTTAGAAGCGTGTTATAGAGCATAGCGACGATTTGTTCTGAATGACTATCATTTTGCACATGTGGATCCAAGGATGCAGCATCCGTGCTAACGCCATACACCAAAGTAGTTTTAGCTTCCGCTGGCGGTGCGGATGTTTCTCCGGGTGCTGCTGTCGTTGGAGCAGCCGTTGTTGGAGCTGATGGTGATGAACACGCTGCCATACTTGCCATCATCGCCAAAACAACGATTAGAACAATAATTCTTTTGTTTTTCATTTTTTCCTCCCTATTTTTTGTTTGGTTTATATTTTCAATTCTCAACTTAAATTAAGGTTGAAAATTAGAAAACTTATTTAGATTCAAATCTTCTTTCTTGACCCATTTGCTGTTTTGGATATCGGCTATTCCAAAAGTCCATCCACCAGGCCTAGACATGAAGTTTCGGCAGGTATAAAACAAAACGCCTTCTCCTGGACTTCTGATTTCCTCTAGAATTTCAAAGGTTTCAGGATCCACTACATCTGCTAAGTGTTCACCTTTCTCAATTTTTTCGCACTGTCTGTCCAATCCAATCTTAAGCTCGACATATCCAGCGTTTTTCGGTGATGTTCTCCAATAATCGCCAATAAATAGATACTCATCGCAATAATCCGGTTCCCCGTCAATCATTCCCAGGTATTTGAGATTTCCAAAAAGGCCATTCATATTGTCTTCTATCCACTGATTTTCGATTGCCTCTCCAAAACCCAGTCCACCAATCTCTGGCACGATTCCTGGTATATTATGTTTAACGGCTGCGCAGCCCATTGAGGTTCTGTCTTTCTTGCTATGCACTCCTTCAAAAAGCGTCATTGCATGTATCATAGGAAACTGATAAGCCAGTGCCATTCCTTTACTGATTTCAGACATTTTGGGGTCTTTATAATCTGCGCCATATCCTATGTCAGCCATGGTGCTACCCCATGATCCAATATGATAATCAATCAGAAAATCAGATACCGAAAAAAATTCTTCTTCAATCGTTCTAGTGATCTGATTTGTCAGCCACATGAACTTACCGCCGAAAGCCCGGTTGGCATCAGGTTCATCTGAATTGTCCATCACGCACCGTGTGCCTGAGTTGAATGCTGATGTGTTGGCTACTGGAATCGCGATTATATTGCCCTTGAGTTCATCAAGCTTCAATCTTTTAACCAGTTCTCTAATAATCAAGGCTGAAAACCATTCCTCACCGTGAAGCATAGATAAAATCAGCAAAGTAGGGCCCTCATATTTGCCTGCCAACACATGGGCCTTGATTCTGATATCAACACCCAAATCCTTGGTGACCGGTACAGTGACTATTTTCTTTTCACCCGGCATTACTTCTGTGCCATATACTTTAATCTTCCCCATAATGTTCTCTCCATTTCATTTTTTTACTTCAATCTTTTTTGATCCTGATAAGCTGCCAAATAACCAAATGCGGACCAATATGTATCATTCTTTAATATCAAATCGAACAATTCAAATGTCTTATCCTTTTGTCCATTAAAGTAATAATACATAGCTACACCATAGCCTTGAGTAGCTAACTCCAAATCAGCAAATTCCTTGTCATTGTAATCCAGGACTTCTTCGGGTTTCACTTCGCCTTTATACATCAAAACTCTGTTTTTATAGACATGGTTTTCGCCAGGTTCGGTTTCGGAATTCACATAATCCAATATTTTCCCAGCTTCTTCTACTTGACCTAGTCTCATCAATGTCAGCCATTTCCAATCAACTATAGCAACCAGTTCATCCTGATCATGTCTAGTAATCTCAAAGCATCTCGTATAGGCATTATTGGCTCGTTCAAAGTCCCCAATCAGATAATAGGCTAATCCTAGATGATACCATGTGTCCCAGTTTTTAGGATCAATTCTGGATGATAGTTCAAAATCAAATACCGCTTCCTCAAATCTATAGGTGGATAATAGTCTATGTCCACGATGCCTCAGACTAAGCGCATGAAATGGATTGTGACTCAATCCAATTGAATAGGATTCTATTGCTTCCCTGAAATGCATCTGTTTTGCTAATTCCAATCCTTTTTTCATCCAAAGATCTGTATTAGTCATGTCTTGTTGAATCAGCTTCTCTAACTCTTTAACCTCATCGGTGTATTCCAAGTTGGATCTGAGCAAATGTACTTGTGTCGCCTTTTCGGCTCTTTCGTTCGTTACGGTGATTCTCATTTTCTGTTCTTGACTCATATTTCCTCCCCTTTCATTGCCAAGTTTCTTTTATGACTCTCATGAAGTTGCCACCTGTGAACTTGGCAATATCTTCTTGAGAAAAACCTCTATTGCGTAAACCTTCTTCCACATTACCAATTTGCCATACACCCTTGATGTCGATTGCGTGTCGAACATCAGGATCAGTACCGACATATTTGTTATAATCCTCTACAACAGGCGCATAAAGTGTTGATTGTTCAATGATGCCTGATTGATCATCATTGTTGTCCAAAGTACTATCTCCGCCAAATCCGATATGATCGATGCCAATAAGATTAACCACATACTCGATTTGATCAAGAAAATCATCCATCTTTGGCCTTTGTTTGGTTTCTTTTTTCCAGCAAAGCGGTCCCCAGGGTGAAAGGCCAATAACACCACCATTCTGTTTAAGGAGTTTCAATTCCAAATCTGTCTTATTGCGTGGGCTGTTAGTAAGCGTTTTTGCGCCAGCGTGTGAAAACACGACGGGCTTTTCCGATGTTTCAAACGTATCCAAAGCAGTTTGATAACTGCAATGGGATAAATCAATCAAGATTCCCAAACGATTCAGTTCCTTTACCAGCTTTTGGCCATAATCGGTTAATCCTCTATCGATGCTTTCCAAACAACCGGTTCCAATAAAGTTCATCTTGTTGTAGGTCAATTGAAAAACTCTGATACCCAGTTCATAATAAATTCTTAATTTGTCAAATGAGTTTTCAACAGGATGTGGATCTTGAAATGTTAATATGATTCCTTTTTTATTATCGATTTTTAGTGTCTTGATATCATTGTATGATTTTATGACCTTTAGCCTTTTTTCAACTCTGTCAGATAAACTATATATTTTCCCAATTTCTATCAAGCATTCGTGAAATCCTTCCATCTGACCAGGCACAGTCAGGAAAAACGCATCAAGGCTAGAATTCAACACCTCTTCAGATAACCCGTGGAATCCTCCTTCTGTAAATGTGCAGCCATCTAAAACAAATTTTTCTATCACTTACACCCTCCTTGAAGATATCTCATAGCCTTTATTAAATGCATCGATGTTCATAGCCAGTACATCTTGAAAGTCTTCGAACTTATTATTTAAGACCTTCTCTACTATTGTTTTCTCAAGCACATTGGTCAGATGAACAATTATGCCTAAGGCAACAATATTGGCAGTTGCCTCACTCCCTAAAGTCGCTGCTATTTGTGTTATAGGAAATCCTATCTGCTCACATTCTGATGGTTTCGGTTCTTGTATTATTGAACTGTCATAAACTAAAACAGAGGGTGCTTTCAACTCATTGATATACTTGTCATATGCTATTTTGGCCATAGCGACCACCAGATTAGGAGTGACAGATTCAGTGAAGTAGATCTCACCATCTCCTATGATTATGCTGGACTTCGTAAAAGTGCCTCTTGTCTCAACACCATACTCTGAAGTCGAAACCGCATTTTTCCCACCATATTCCACTGCTGCCTGCCCTAAGAGTGCACCTCCGACAACTATTCCCTGACCTCCTACACCACTTAGTATAATTTCAATATTCTTACTCATCCCTAACCCCCTTTGACAACTGCTGCATTTTTTTATACTTAGTGGAATAATCAATTTGTTCCCTGTCAACAAATCGGCCTGTGACAAACTTAGTTGCCAGTTCTTCAAAAGCCATTTTCTCTGCTTGTTTTATTGTGATTGTGTTCTCTTTCATCCACGCAAGCACTTCTGTCGGTTTCTCCTTCTGGTTTGATCTTCCATAATGAACCGGACATTGCGAAATGGCTTCTACGAAAGAAAAACTCTTTTTGCCAAGTGCTTCTTCAATGAATTTTGAGAGTTGGACCGCATTATTGGTCGTTCCCCTAGCAACATATGGTGCTCCAGATGCCTCAACTAGCTTGCAGACGTCAAAAGGCTTCTCTATATGACCATAAATAGATGTGGAAGAAATACTATTATCAGGTGTGGTGCCTGAGTATTGGCCGCCTGTCATTCCATATGTCAGATTATTGACCATAATAGTAGTGATATCTACGTTTCTCCTTGCTGCATGAATCAGATGATTCCCGCCGATAGTCGCTCCATCGCCATCGCCTACTAAAGCAACAACTGTCAGTTGTGGATTTGCCAATTTTATTCCTGTTGCAAAAGCAAGAGCCCTACCATGTGTCCCATGAAATGTGTTGGTATCAATATAGTCATCCGCTTTGCCCCAACAGCCTATACCAGTTACAACAACAGTATTTCTCTTCTCCAAACCCCTTTTATGAAATGCTCTGACGATTGCCTGAAGAACAATTCCATTCCCACAACCTTTGCACCAAAACAAAGGAAATTTATCTTTCAACAAATAATCATTATAGTCTGTCATCGCTATCCTCCGTCATCGCATTGATTATCTCATCTGGATAAATGGTT
>DMAP01000143.1 GCA_003446975.1 Clostridiales bacterium
ATCCCAAAGAATTCATGGAATCATTGAAAATAGATTTATATACAGACGAGGTTTTTGTATTCACCCCCAAGGGTGATGTCATAAACCTGCCTGCAGGATCAACACCCATCGATTTCGCTTATCGGGTCCACTCAGGTGTGGGCAACAGATGTATTGGGGCAAAGATAAACGGCAGGATAGTCCCATTGGACTATAAGCTGAAAAACTGCAATCAGATTGAGATCATAACCTCTTCAAGCAGCAATGGTCCCAGCAGAGACTGGCTGAAAATAGTCAAGAGCAGCCAGGCAAAGAGCAAGATCCGAAAATTCTTCAAGGACAAGGAAAAAGACACCAACATAGACAAGGGCAAGGAAGCCATCGAGCGTGAAATAAAAAGACAGGGCTTCAAGCTCACAGAACTTTTCAAGGATGACTGGATCCAGGAAATCGTCAAGAAGATGAATTTCAAGACCTCTGAAAATCTATTTGCATCCGTTGGTCATGGCACCATGACAGAGCTACAGGTGGTCACAAAGCTGATCGCCAAGTACAAGCTGCTTAACAAGGAAAAATATGAGGAACGCTTCAAGACCGCTGAGATTCAGCAACCGGTCAAAGAGAAGCCTACACCCACCTCAGGGGTCATCATCCAGGATGTTGACAACATCAAGATCAGATTTTCCAAATGCTGTTCTCCTGTTCCGGGCGATGAGATAGTTGGCTACATAACACGAGGGAGAGGCGTGTCAATACATAGAGCTGACTGCACCAACATCGTATCTGCGGAAAAGGATGGACGCTTCATAGAGGTTGAATGGGATACCGGCAACAAGATGACCTATACGGCCGAGATACAGATTGAGTCCGTTGACAGGCCAGGTCTACTGCAGGATATCACCAACGTATACACGGCACTCAAGGTCAATGCCATCAATCTGAACCTGAGAGTCAACAAGGACAAGATAGCGATTATGAACATGACATTTGAGATCAAGGAATCCAAGGATTTGGCAGAACTGATCAAGCGTTTCAAGAAAATAGACGGTATACTGGATGTCTATCGATACAAGAAATAGAGGGTGCTAAATGAGAGCTGTAGTGCAAAGAGTCAGCGAAGCCCAGGTTGTAGTTGGCAATAAAATACACGGCAAAATCAATAAAGGACTTTTAATCTTATTAGGTGTCGCAGAAGAAGACACGGAAACAGATATCAATTATATGGTGGATAAGACACTGAATCTTAGAATATTCGAGGACGAGAATGAAAAGATGAATCTTAGCGTCCTTGACGTGAAGGGTGAGATATTGGTCATCTCCCAATTCACATTGCATGGCGATGCGCGAAAAGGAAGAAGACCAAGTTTTTCAAAGGCAGGCAATCCCCAAATAGCCGAAAAGCTTTATGAACAATATATCAGTGCGCTGGCAGAAAGCGGCATTACTGTTGAATCAGGCCAATTTGCGGCCTATATGCAAGTCAGACTGGTCAATGATGGACCAGTCACAATATTGCTTGATAGCACAAAATTATTTTGAGGAGATTAGGATGATGATATTAGAGAATATTGTAGTGGGAAGTTACATGGTGAATTGTTATCTGACAGGCAGTTCGGATACAAAAGAAGTGTTGATCATAGATCCAGGCTCAAGCCCAGGGTCCATCAAGGCAAAAATTGACGACATGAAGCTGAAGCCTATAGCCATATTGCTGACTCATGGACATGGAGACCACATAGGAGGCGTTATCGAGCTCAAGGAGCATTATGGCATCCCAGTCTATATGCATGAGCTGGACGGCGATATGGTAGGCGCTACAAGAACCAATTTCACTAGGATGATGTTCGGAAGAAGCATCGAGTTCACACCTGAGAAGTTTGTAGGAGATGGCGATATTATAACAGTTGGCGACTTGGAATACGAGATTATACACACCCCGGGACATACCCAGGGGGGAATCAGCATCAAATGTGGTGATGTTGTGTTCACAGGAGACACCTTGTTTCATGGAAGCATTGGGAGAACAGATCTGCCGGGAGGCTCATATGATCAGCTTATTGGCTCTATCAAAACAAAACTGATGGCGTTGCCTGACGATACAAGGGTATATCCGGGTCACAACTCAGCATCGTCCATCGGCTATGAAAGAAAGTACAATCCTTTCTTAAGGTAATTGCAGCAGTTGTGATGATAAATATCAATCTCAATGCATCAATATCTAAAAATGAAATCTACAATCTGATCAGGATTTTTGATAAAAGCAGTCAAATCAGGTTTGACGATAAAGATCACTTATCCCATGCAATGGTGATAATGGTGGATAACACCAGGGTGACATTGAACGCGGATGGTCTCGAGAAGATGGCTTCCTCTGTCGATGTCTGTGAACTCTCATACTTTTATGACGAATACACCGTCAGACTCAAACTGGCTATAAGACATACCCTATATAAGCTTTTGAGGGAATACTTCAACAGGGAATCAAACTACGGCATTCTGACAGGAACCAGACCGGTAAAATTGGTCAGAACCACTCTGGAAAGAGGCTTCAGCCATCAAGAAATCGAGAATGTGCTGAAACAGACCTATTTGATGGCGGAAGGCACCATCAAAAGACTGTTGTCAATCTGTGCCGTAGAAAACAGCCTGCTTAAGAAGGATCCATCCAGTATTAGTCTATATATTGGTATACCATACTGTCCATCGAGATGTCATTACTGCTCTTTTATTTCAGAGGTCTGCAAGGATGAAATCATATTGGACAGGTATTTGGATATATTAATAGAAGAATTGGCAGCAAAGGCTGATATATTAGTATCCAACCAGCTAAGCGTCAAGAGCGTCTATGTCGGCGGAGGCACCCCGACAGTGCTGACGGCAAGGCAATTGGA
>DMAP01000133.1 GCA_003446975.1 Clostridiales bacterium
TATCAAGCGAATAGGGCCCGATGGTGTTTTCAACAATACTTTGCCAAATCAATCGACTTTAAGGGATTGGGATGGAGCTAAGCTTGAATATGCACCTAAAGCGCGGCTTAACCTGAAGCTCTTTTCATTTTTAGGTGCATCCCGGCTTGATTCACGACACCAGACACATCGCAGCCATCATGAGGAACTGCTTAAACGATTTAAAGATCGCATCAATATTGCCGGTGCCGGTGAAAAGGAAGATGTTGTTCGTACCATTGAAAATCTATTTTTAGGTTTCCAGGGTGCAGGCAGCGGACGGACGTGGTGTGCACAAAGTTTTTTACCAATTTCTAATAGTCTATTGGCAGGTGAGTCAATTTGGAAAGAGTCAAAGGCAAAAAAATCACAGATTGGAGATTGGTTTGATCTTCTTGAAAAAAGGTCATCATTTTTTGATATGAAGCAGCATCTCTTTCTATCTAGAGGAGGGGAGTTAATCTACCTACAATTGTGCAATGCATTGCGGCAGCCACAAGAGGTCATTGAGTTTTGGTGCCAAAAAAATGATATAAGACTAAGTGATAATGAACAAAGTCCCATATGGTTACACGAGAAATTAGAAAAGGCTTTGGGACAGCTCATGAGTCATTGTCCTGACACATTGAATAAACTTGCCTCGTTTATAGACACGACCTTAGATCCCGATACACCAGAACAAACCGATGGGAGTAAGGAAGACAGGCGCTTTGTATCAGCAGGATGGTGCAATGCTGATAGCTGGCAGGAGGGTTATCTGTTCGCGGTGGAGTTACTTCGGTTGTTAGAAACTAATTTGGATATTGTTGAACGTATTTATCTCTTAGAGAACGCCTGTGCCATGCAAGTATTACGTACCCTGGCAATGCAGAGCGCACGGGTAGCAGAGGTTGACGGGTCAGTCTCGTGGCCGGGCTTCCGACTGGCTGTTTCTGCGCCTGAAGAAGATCGTCCCGCTATTCGTCGGTTATCACAGTATTCTGTAAAGGCAGTTGAAAAAATGATCTTTCAGGCATTAAGAGGTAATCAAGTTACCCTTCCAGAAGGAGAGATGGAACGAGAAAAAGCATTAAAGGATTCAGATAGGAGGTATGGGGGAAAACTGTTTGTTGGATTATCCAAGCGTATTGGATTTGTGGTACCCAAACGTGGAAGCGGGGCGAGGTTCATTCTGAACGAGCAGCTGCTGAGGATGCTTGTTGTTACCACTGTACCCATTGGAGGTCGTTTAACCTTTGATACCTTTAAAGAGTTGCTTGAAAGCCGTCACGGCCTGGTTTTCGATGCCGATGGGTTTGACAGAGCTAGCAGGTGGCTTAGTGGCAAGGGCATATATTTATCTGCGGATACAGATGGCTGGCTACAAGAGATGCTTGAAGCAGCAGGCTTTTTAATCCATCTCTCTGATTCTTGTGCGTTAGTTTATAACCCTGCCGACCATCTTGATAGCAAGGAGAAAGAATGAGTTTTTTGGCCCACACGGTTTGCCAGCATATCGAAAGACAGGTCGAAAAAGTTCGTTTGGAAAGAACAAGTATCCGCAAAATGCTTGTGATGATTCCAGCAATGCCGGAGCAAACACTTTGTGCAGTTGCTGATGCAATCACTAGTTATTGTTTAAAGGATGAGTCCCTGAAATTAACATTAAAAATTGCATCGATTCTCACGGAACATTGGAGCTCCGAGGGTAAGCAACTAACAGAAAATCGGGGGTGGAGAGATGAACGCGGAAATCTAACATACTATCGAAACATTCCAGAAGATAAAGAAAAGTTCTTGCTCGTTGTACTTTGTGGTGCAGACCGCGTTACTGATGCAGCAAGCCTTGCCGACTTTCACACCTGCAATCCAGATATGATATGGAAAACAGATATGAAACAAAGCTTTCGTGTCTGGATTGTTGAAAAACTTAATAAAATCGGACTGCATGAATATGAAGAGGACTTGACTGATTTCGACCGGATTCTCAAACCTATTTTTCAATGCGGTCGTGGGGATCTTTTACAAATCAGTGATTGGCTGGAGGCGGTAAATCTCAATCACGCTGAAAATGTTTCCCATGCCCAACGGATAATGCTTGGGGAACTGCAAACATTCGGCTTGCCCCTGCTGGCTCGCTTTCCTCTACAGCAAAAAAGGAAGAGTTTAAGTCTATATATTAATAAATCTGGAGAATTTTATAACTATACCCTTTTTCTTGAAGCTAGTCAGCGTGATAAAGCAATCAAAGCGATTGATAAAATTCTTGAGACTCTATTAGAAGGAGATCATGTTGGGATTCCTCTTGAAGATGAAGATATTTGCGGTCCATATCTTACGGGTGAAGAATTTCTTAATGGACTAAGAAAATATGTTCAGTCTGATGATCTAGTTGAACGAGATAGATTACTCCAGTGCGACTTTTTCATTATTTGGGATAAGATTCTTAAGTTTAGAAAGCAGGAAAAGAAGGAAAAACGGGAGAGTGTTCGAAAGTTGACCGGCAATCCAGTAGAGGTACTACTGACGGCTACATGGATGACATTAAAGGATTATTGTCTGGAGAATAAATCCAACCCAGAAATAAGAATTCAGGAAATTTCAATCGTTACCTATTTGTACAAACATGATGTGGAAAGCGGAGATGATGTTGAAGAAAATGCAGAGCAGGCACGATATTATCTTACGCGCTTAATAGGAGGGATAGATAACGTTTTACCCGGACACTTAAATTTAAAGAACACGGATGGTTCTGAGATTGTCATTAACAGTGGTTTAATTAATTCTGATATCACTTACAAATACGGTAAAAGTGCTGAACCGGTCCTGGAGTTTACTGTGACTGTGTTTGATCCTGAGAATGACACGGGATTCAAACGGAAGTTTGGCTGGAGATTGCCTGAACATCATATGTATCGTCTGTCGGTAGAGTTATTGCTGAGAGCGCAAGTGGCATTAGCAAACCTTAGAGAAATCCATAAGCTGCCAGTTTTCCACATCTCATATTATGAAGAGCTGTTACAAGCAACTGCGGATGAAGAGATTAGACGTGTGTTGCTACATTCAATTCGAGATGAAAGAGAGAACAAGAATGCTCTTACAAATTTACTTAGTGGTGCTTGGGCCAACGAACATGATGCTGTATCTTCTAAGCTAAAGATTCTTGCCGAGAAATATGATGGTTTTATCCAAGAAACCGTATCTCAGGGGCTCTATTCCTCTATCTTTGCAACGAACAATTCATGGAGTGATTTAAGAAAATCCTTTATTGCTGTCTTTGAAGAGACTTCAAGCCTTGATGATCTTTCTCGATCTTCTGTCGTGGGGATGCTGACGCGGGTTTTTTTGATTATACAGCCAAGGCCGGAACGGTTAGGTATCACCTGGCATGCTGATTATTATGAAAAATCTGGGATTGCGACCATATTACACCCATCTGTAATAGAAATGCTGGAAGCTCAGGTAGTATACCTGACGAGGTGTTTTAACTACGCTGTAAACAAAGAGTTGACAGGAACACCTTCAGCAGAATCGTTTAAAGCGCATGTTTGGCGAACATATGTTGATCTTTCTGAAATTCAATCCCCACTTACAGGTCTTTTATTCAACGAACAACTGAATCTTGATGCAAATGTCCGCGGGCAAGAGCTCATTCATAGAATCGGAACCCCTGATACCTCCAACACCCCACTGTCTACACGGCTCCTCTTGCAATATAACGAAAGTACGGACGATGATAACTCTCTAAGTGATACAGAAATGTTTAGAGAGACGAGTGAGTCAAAGTTATTATTGCGATTAATGCAGGATTATTTTGACCTGCATCCACATGCGCGTGATGGTCTGAGCATTGCAGTATTTAGGAACAAAGATATTCAGCCTGTTATTGCAGCAATACATGCTTACCTAAGAATTTTAGCCAATAAACCGACTGCTCAGCAATCGAATAAACGATATATATTAAATGATGAACGGCGGCGGCCTTATGCAATTAGTGTAACTTTATTTACAGAATCGAATGATGAAACGGATGTCTCGGCATGGGTGCAACAGTGGAAAGAACGTTGGGAAGCTGCTGAAACAGAGACTAAGTACGAGCTATATCGACGTTGCCGTTTTTCAGTTGCGCATAGAATCGTGGAAAAAAATGGACTTTCTTCATTCCAATCACTCATAAACGAACAATTCGAAGCTGATATTGCCATCTTCTACAACTTCATTGGAGCAGGAGAAGGGGTGAACAGATTTGAAAATGTAGAAGAATTTGATGTTACTAGTCGAGATCTAAAATTTCCAATTTTAGAAAAGGCATGCTGTTCAGTTAACAGTCCTGCAGAAATATATCGACGAAAAAGAGTGGTCAGTAACAGACAATTCGTGCTCGGGGCTTATCATGCAAATCTTTTACACTCCCTGCAATCTGGCTCAAACCAAAAGGGTACCTTGGTTGTTGGCGCTGGTGATTTTACTCCATGGAGAGAATTAATAGATTGCCTCCATAAAAAGGCTGAGTGGGTCATTTGTGTCGATCCCAATATGGACGAACGTCTTATTAAAACTCCTTCGCTTCATACTAAAACAGAACGAGAAATAATTGGTTTTGGTTCTGGTGTTGGTACCCATGGAGAAGATAATTACACCATCTCAACAGAGCAGTTTTCCCTTGCAGATATTCATCAGCGACTACAGGCCGCGATTAAATCCCTTTATGGTGCTGAGGCAGGCTGGAGTACCGCCGAGTGTGATGAGGTGGCCAAGGGCATCCTTCAAGTTGCCACGCAACTGTCTGGCCTTTCGTTAGTTCGGGCAACAGGGGTTGGTGATGAATATATTCGTGATTTTATGGCATATTCATTGTCTCGGAAAATGCTTCAACCCGATGAAGGTCTTCTTTGTGAATCTTTAGTGTCTCTTGACGCCTATCGACATTGGTTTGATTTATCTGATGATAGAAGTAGGCCGGATTTACTTTGGATTCGAGCTGAGATAGGGGCAGACAGCCGTATCCGTGTAAAGATGCAACTCATTGAATGTAAAATGGGGCAACAGTCCAAGGAACACATAATTAAAGCTAAGAGTCAGATAGATAATGGCTTAAGAGTATTGATGGCTTCTTTTGCTCCATTGCACGATGACTATGCTGAGGTTTGCCTAGAAGATGATCGTCCTGATCGACGTTACTGGTGGATGCAACTACATCGATTAATTGCAAGTAAGGCAGAGGTAAGTAGAATCCAATATGCTAATGCCCTGGTCGCCTTAGAACGCCTTGCAGAAGGAGACTTTGAAATAGTATGGGAAGCGTCTGTCTTTGCTTTCTGGCTAAACCAGAATCCAGTTATTAAGCGCGTTGCTTATTGGAATACTGGGATATCCTACTCAGTGATAGCAAATATTTACGAGATAGGCGGCGGTTTTGTAAAACGGTTGACAACCGATTTTGAGAATAAAAGTATTGATTGGAGTCAATTCGACAACCAAGGGGAAGAGCTCCCGACAGAAGACAATGAGGATATTCAGCCTGACGAAAATGACGATTATACTCCTTGGGAAGATGAGGAATCTGAAGAAGAAGAGAATGGTGATGATATTTTAGAAACTTCAGATGAAAGTGTGAATGCTGTAATCAGTGGCAATGTCGAAAACAAACATTCTCCAGTCTTTGAGGGTCAAATTAATACCCCTTTTTCTGAGTCATATGACAACGATGATATAAAGAAAGAAGTTTTTTCCTTGGAGAATGGCACTGAAGAGGCTGGTGTTGCACAAAGTGGTGATAACAACGCAATAAGCCAAAATAAGCTTGGTCGAATTCTATTAGGAAATACAGTCAAGGGAGAGCAACCAGTATATTGGGAATTTGGTCATCCAGAGCTTGCAAATAGGCATATGTTAATTTTTGGGTCATCGGGCCAAGGGAAAACTTATGCCATTCAATGCATGTTATGTGAAATGACTAAGTTTAGGCAAAATAGTCTTATCGTCGACTATACAAATGGTTTTCTTCCCAATCATCTTGAGGAAATAGCAATACCAATTCTGAAGCCAAAACAGCATGTGGTTCGGCTAGAGCCACTACCGATTAATCCGTTTTTGCCTCAAGAATCTAACAATGGAGGTATTGTCATTTGTGAAAACTCAAATGCGGTTGCTAAGCGGGTAGCTGGTCTTTTTGATGCTGTTTACAATATTGGAGATCAGCAATTTAGTGTTTTACACCGGGCTATTATGAATGGTGTTGACTCTTTTAAAGAGGAAATGAATTTAGACCAAATGCTCTCTGTAATTGAGGCAATGGCTGATGACAAAAGATATAAAACTTCAGCTCAATCACTGCATAATAAGTCGCGTCCTTTTGTCTTAGATCGACCGTTTTCCC
>DMAP01000349.1 GCA_003446975.1 Clostridiales bacterium
TCATATTTAGTTTACAGAGCCCATAATTTATTTTTCTGAATTTTTTGTTTGATATGATCCTTTGAATTATATGATTAGGATTGTTAATTTTCCTTAAGTAAGTTTATAATATCGTGGGCGATGTAGTCGAACTATATGAACAACCTATATGACAAATGAGCAGATTGTTTCTACTGACATCAGTGTATCTTAAAACAGAAATACTAAGGTTTCCATTCAATAATTTGATAATCTCTTGGGTTCTCTACGACTATAGCAACAGAATGTATTGCTCTAGTAATAGCTACATAAAACATTGAGGCCGACTGATCTGTCAAAGCATTTTTAGGATTTTTTAAGAAATCTCTTATTGGTTTTGTTGGATATATTAAAACCCTTGGAACTGTTTTCCCCTTACATAAGCCAAAATTTATTGCTTCAGTACCTACTAAGATTTTACTATCTTTATTATATTTGTAACACTCTGGTGAAAAACGTTCAAGGTAAAGTTTCAAATTATCCCAGCTAACTACAAAAATGCCATCATGATCAGTTCTGCTTGATTGCATTGATTCAGTTTCAGGAAATTTTAAATCTCTTGGAAGGACTGAATCAGCAAAATTGATTATTCTTTTATTGCATCTCCAAGTGGACACAATTTCTTCAATTTCACACAATCCTCGAGATTCCAAGTCTCTAAACCACAGTATTTTTTTCAAACCGTCATATTTCTTATTTTTTGCATCCGTTCTACTTGTTCTCAAAATTGATTGTCTAACATCTCCGACAGCTGTGATATGAAGTTCTGATGTCATTAACAATTCAAGGATATCTAAATCATTCCCACCTAGGTCTTGTACCTCATCAAAATAGATTTCATGATAAATCCCTTCCAATCTTTCCAAACAAGCTCCATTACTTGCCTGAGCGATATCAAATGCTAATTTCCCAATGTTATTACTGTACACTTTGCCTGAAGCGTCAAAGTACCTTTTGAAGCCTTTTTTATATCTCGTAGGGTCAACACCATCCACAAAATGAAGACCTTTAACAATCTGTCCAGGGTACAAATCATTAACATATGGATGGATGAAGTGTTTTAATAAAAACGCATACCATCCTAACACCTCAATATTTGAACTTGAACATTTGTTTAACCACAATCTTTCTACAATTACCTTTTGACCAGTGGTGGTAAAAGTTACAATTAATCTCTTTCTTGCATCTTCCCCCTCACGACACAGTTCGATGATTGATTGTGTTTTACGACCACCTGCAGGCGCTAGAATTATTCTATTCATAACTTGCGAATAAATTTAATAGCATCGATGAAATATTGGGGGTAGTCGATGCTTTTATCACTACTTGCAATACGCCAAGCAAACTCGGTTTTATTTGTCGTCATGTATTCACACAGGTTTTTGTCTTCAGGACAGCCAACAATTTCTTTGAGCTCAATTTCCCTACTTTGATTGGCATGGAAAATCTGTGGTTCTAATGTTTCCCCTTGCTCTCTATAACCAATAAACATTTCTCGTTTTCCGTCTTCTAAATAATCGATGGCTTTTCCTTTCCAGTATTCTGGAGACTGTTGATCTACATCTCGCAGAACCGCTACAGATCGATTTAAGACATGACAAAGTTCAAGCGCTCTGCGGTTTCTTGTTCCTTGTGTAATAACATCTATTTCATCATCAATAGGATAATTACCAGTGCTATCATAATACGCACGGTTAAAAAGTATTTCATCAGATGGACCTTCAACGATCACAAGTTTCCTTGCTAACACTAAACGTAAAGTATCATACCCCGATTGTTTTTTGAAATAATCTATTGTATCTGTTGAAAGATCTTCAAACTTTGCTTTATCTCCATCGTGCAGCAATATTAGACGATCTAGCCCTAATCGATTTAGCACATAAGAGCTGTGTGTGGCAATAGAGGTCTGCCTACCACAAGATAAAGTCTCAATAAGTTTAACAATCTTGGTTAAAGATGTATGGGACAAATGATTCTCTGGCTCTTCAATAATAATAAAATTACTTTTTTCTTCAGAAGATTTCAATGCTAACGCAATCTTCATAAGTACTTGTTGTCCCTGACCTGCCATAGAGAAAGGCACCGTGTCAATATGTGGAACTATATTATATTCCCAACTAGATGAAGAAGATTGATCCATTTGGAGGCCTAAATTACGGTTGTGAATTGTTTGAGTATCTGCCTTTATGCGAGTATTCACTTTACTCAATATATCTTCTGTTAGCTTATGCCGTGCTTGCCGATAAGCTACCGATAAATCAACACTTTCATTTTCATCAATATAATCAGACAGCATTTGGCGTGTCTGAACATCAATACCTCTTGTTGATCTTATAGTACGTCCATCGATAATTGAAGTTCTCAGTTCAATTGGCCGTCTATTTAAGGGGGTTCCATCAAACCCTTTCCAAGTAATCTGATAATATTCTGTAGGTAATACAGGTGGGTGGTCACTTTCAAGATATCTTTTCAAATAATCTCTATATTCTGGATCTAACTCAATGCATAATTGTATACCTGGACAATCTTCGTGAAAATAATTATTCTTGCCTCTTAGTCTCTGTGGTTCATCATTTTTACCGAAGTATATTTCAATTAGTATAGTTGGGGGAGCAACACTATCTCCTCTACTTACGGCACAAAAGTAGTCATTAACAATATCAATATTGAACCAATATGGGTTAAGCTCTTCGCCAATCCACCGCCCATTAAGTCTACCATTTAGAACTAAAGTAATTGCCTCTAATAGTGTTGACTTACCGGCCTCGTTATTACCAACAATAATGTTAAGGCCATCCTGCGGTTCTAAATTCAAATTTTTAAATGTTCGGTAATTTCGAATATGGATTCTTGTTATCATTCTGTACCCCCTTGTATCGATATTTGTCCAATAAAAATCAGTGAATCTTGTTTGTGCATACAATCATGAGATAGCGCTCCCTATTCAAGAGAATAGAGCCGGTTTTTTCAAAAAATACTATAGCCAGTGCTCTTGAACAGGCCGGTCAGAAGACCATCTTTTGGCCATTTGTCAGTCCGCTTTCACTTCTATGATAGCCCTACCCTCACTTGTTAAGATTAATTGCCTCTTATCTTCAGACTTATTTTCACGACCTCAATATCTTCAGTATCTGTTCTCCGTACTTTTCGACTTTCACCGGTCCAAAACCATCACACTTGAACAAATCTTCCGTAGTGGATGGCATACGATCCAAAAGGGCTTCCATTTGGTTGTTGTTGAAAATATAATAAGCTTTTATTTGCTCTTCTCTGCTCTTGTCTAAACGGAACTTGGTCAAGGCAATCCGCATGGACTCCCTTTCAACGGGAGAACCGCTGGCAGGAGCTTCTTCGGTCTGATTGCTTGTGGGGTTTTGATCCACTCCCAAATCCACTTTGTTCTCATGTTGTCTATATTTGGTCAAAAAGGCACTTTCGCATTCCACATGTTTTTCTGCTAGAAAGTTGGCTATTTTAGTCATGGACTTATCTGAGAGGTCGACCTCGCTTTTCATGGACAGCATTTTTTTGATGCGTGGTGTCAGCTGATCATACTTGACGATCTGTTCTCGGATATCCTTCTTGGCAAACTTGAAGTCAATGATTGATTTGGGATTTGCCACAACCACCAAGGACAGAATAGGTGTATGTCTAATGATTCTTTCCTGTTTCAACAGATTATCCAATATCCGGACATGTCTTTGATTTTGGGAGATGGGTGAGTACATACCCTCTTTCTTATAAGCTTTGCCACTCTTGTTGACAAAGGTTCTGACAAAATCGCCATCTGCGTTAATGGTAATATTCCCATTTAGTTTCTTGGTTTCCAGTATGCAAATAAACTTTTGTGTTATCAAGATATAATCCATTTGAGCTTTATACTCATCATATTGAATGACCACATCATGCAATACCAGCATGGGAATAAATGAATTCTTCAATTCATAATAGACATTCTTTTCGCCCTGATCCCCTGCTTTTATGAACATAATATCCATGTTGATCTCATCTTGGACAGCTTCATCCTTGATAGTATCAGCTATCGACTACAACTCGTCTATCAGCATTTGAGAGTCTTCAAAGTCTCTAATGAAGGTAGGTCCTTCAATGCGTTTTCCGATGCTTTGAATATTCCGGAACAAATTGAAC
>DMAP01000172.1 GCA_003446975.1 Clostridiales bacterium
AGAAGGTTATATCCATGGTTTATTACGGTATTTATCCCGCTGACGGAGAGGACTTCAACAACATCAGAGATGCTTTGGAGAAACTGCAGGTCAATGACGCCGCTTTGCTTTTCGAGCCGGAGACTTCAGTAGCGTTGGGATTTGGATTCCGCTGTGGGTTTCTTGGACTGCTGCACCTGGAAATCATACAGGAGCGATTGGAAAGGGAGTTTGACCTGAATATCATAGCGACATCTCCAAGCGTCATTTACAATATTTACAAGAACGATGGCACTTTGCTTCAGATTCAGAATCCGACCAACATGCCGTCTCCTACAGAGATTAAATATATGGAAGAGCCGGTAGTCAATGCCAATATCATGACACCATCGGATTACGTAGGTCCAATTATGGAGCTGTGCCAAAGCAGGAAAGGGGTTTTCCTCAATATGGAATATATTGAGAAAACAAGGGTTATTTTGCATTATAAGCTTCCGTTGAATGAGGTTATCTACGACTTTTTTGACGCCTTGAAATCCAAGACGAGAGGCTACGCTTCGCTAGATTATGAACTAGCCGGCTATCAGGTATCGAAGCTGGTCAAGCTGGATATACTTATCAACAACGAACTGGTAGATGCCTTTTCAATCATAGTGCATGAGGAAAAGGCTTACGAAAGAGGAAGAAACATGGTTGAAAAGCTCAAAGATGTTATCCCAAGACACATGTTTGCCGTTCCCATTCAAGCTAGCATCGGGTCGAAAATCATTGCCAGAGAGACTGTCAGGGCATTGAGAAAAGATGTGCTGTCTAAGTGCTACGGTGGCGATATCACAAGAAAGAAAAAGCTTTTGGAAAAGCAAAAAGAAGGCAAGAAAAGAATGCGGCTGGTGGGAAGTGTGGAAGTGCCTCAGGAGGCGTTCCTGACGGTACTGAAGTTTGATGAGAAAAAATAGCTGCCTATTGGAGATCATATGAAAAAAAACAAACTTGGCATTTATGTGCATGTGCCATTCTGTGTCAGAAAGTGCCTTTATTGTGATTTTTGCTCGGGGACAGATCTGAATTCGGATTTGGTGACGGACTACTTTCGTGCTTTAAGGGAAGAAATCATCCTTAATAATCACGTCGCTAAGGATTATGTGGTGGACAGCATTTTCATCGGTGGCGGGACCCCTTCTGCTGTCGGCAGCCATCATATTCAGGAGTTGTTGACTGATTTGAACAAATGGTTTGAAATCGATGGAAATTGTGAAAGTACCATAGAAGTCAACCCTGGAACCGTCGATGTGCAAAAGGCTAGTACATATATCTCATCAGGCCTTAATCGAATGAGTGTGGGTGTCCAGTCTCTAAACGAGAAGCATTTGAAGAGAATTGGAAGAATTCACGATACCAAGGACGTCGTAAGGACCCTGTCTGATATACATCAGGCAGGATTTTTAAATGTCAGTGTGGATTTGATGTTTAACCTACCAGAGCAGAGCCTAGAGGATGTTATGACCGATATCGACCTGATAGAGAGGCTAAATGTCAACCATATATCCTACTATTCACTAAAAGTTGAAGAGAATACACCTTTTCATGCCATGCTGAAGAATAATCAAATACAACTGGCGACAGATGAGCAAGAACGCGCAATATACCATGAAATCATAGAAAAACTTGACAATATAGGATTCAAACAATATGAGATTTCGAATTTCGCCATTCCTGGATATGAAAGCCGGCACAACATGAAGTACTGGTCCAGGGATGCTTATTTGGGTCTAGGACTGTCAGCACATTCTTTTATCGATCAGCAGAGATTTTCCAACACGGTCTATCTGAAGGCGTATATTCATAATTTGTTGGACAAAAGGTTGAGCCGATCTGCAGTAGAAACGATTCAGGGCAAAGATGTCATTTGGGAGTTTCTGATACTTGGGCTCAGAAAAACAAAAGGTGTGGACATTTCGGAGTTCAAAACAATTGCCGGGAACCATTATTATGCCTACAGACAGATTCTTGACAACCTTGAGACAAATGGATTGATTGCATTCGACGAAACATCTTTCAGGCTTACAAAGCTAGGAATGGATCTATCCAATACCGTGTTTGTAGAGCTATTAATATAGAAATTTTGACTTATTAAGTATTGACAAAAGTACCATATAGTAGTATCTTATTGTCATGAGCTTAGCACTCATTAAGAGAGAGTGCTAACAAGGGAGTGGATATAAAATGGAACTGAGTGAAAGAAAGCTTAAGATTCTAAGAGCTATCATCAGCAGTTATATACAGGAAGGTGAGGCTGTAGGTTCCAGAACTATTTCAAAAAAACATAATATGGGAATCAGTTCAGCGACAGTACGAAATGAAATGTCAGACCTTGAGGAGTTGGGCTATTTGATACAACCCCACACTTCAGCAGGTAGAGTACCTACTGACAAAGCTTATCGTCTTTATGTCAATGGCCTGCTTAAAAGCACTTCTGTGAGCAAGTATAGTGAGCAGATCAACAGAATCCTTCAGGAAGAAATAAATGAAATGAACAGCTTCATTAAAAACTCAGCCAGAATTCTGTCCAATTTCACACATTACACTGCCTTCGCAATGACACCACAGCTCAAGGAAGCTAAACTGAAGCATATACAGCTGGTGCCTGTTTCAGACAACAAGGTATTGTTGGTTATTGTGACAGAAAACAATATTATCAAGAATGTTGTTTTTAAACTGTCAAGCCCAATCCCGCAGGATCAGTTGAATAGAATATCAAACCTGCTTACTGTCAAACTGAGTGGCGTCAAGTTATCAATGCTCAATAGAGAGAGACAGAATGAGATTTTGCGTGAAATCTA
>DMAP01000123.1 GCA_003446975.1 Clostridiales bacterium
GAACAAAGCATTTGTGGTGAATGTCATAACAAACATTGTCAGACTAAGATTATCCATTAGAACTGATTTAATGAGCAATGTTGAATTCAAAACAGGTATTATACTAAGAACAGGATTGATTTCCAAACCAGGTGTGATGCCGATATAGGCTGGAATCATGAATGCAAATATCAAAGGAGTCATATAGGCTCCTGATTCCTTATAACTACTGGCAAAGAGACCAACCCCAATACTAAAACCTGCACCAATAAGAATCAAGGGCAGAAGTGTGACAAACAATGCAAATGTGCTAAATATATCAAGGCTTAATCCCATTTGATTAACGTCCATCAACCTGGGGATGATGAAAACAAGGGCAGACAAGCTTATACTCATAGACGTAACTCCAAACAGGATACAGGCTATCAGTTTTGCTGTAACAAGCTCCGCTTTTCTAATAGGGATAGAAAACAATGATTCCAATGTCCCCATTTCCTTTTCTGCTGTTGTCAACTCCACAGCAAAATTCAACACCGATAGTATTGCAAATAAGGTCAGCATCATAGGAACGATACTAGCCGTTGAATAGCCTGACAGTTCTTTTTCACTTGCCGAATCCTTCATATCAATTTCAACAGGATGCAGTACAATTCCCGCTATGCCTTTTTCATGCAAAAATTCCAATTGTTGGGTTTCTTGAAATGTTTCTATCAGCGGTAATACTCTGTTAGATGCTCTCATGCCGGCAGCTCGACCAGAGTCATATGTCAAGACAAAATCATGAACGCCTTCTTTGAATTCATATGATAGTATCAAATCCGACTCAATGGAGTCCAATTCATCAGTTTTGATTGGTTCATCAGAAATGTCTAGTTGTTGATGCCCACTGAGTGAATCTCGGACAGTTTGAGGAAGATTTCCGATTATCACAACATGACTTATGGATGACTCTGATTCTCTGGAAGTGATTTCTGTGAATTGATTATAGCCATAAAATAAAATTGGCATTAATATCAATGGTGCTAAAAGTCCAAACAATACCCTCTTATTTCTGGATAATGCTAATATCTCCTTACCAATAATTTTTCTTATATTGCTGTAATTCATCCTTACTCACCCCCAAAAATGACCCAATCCGATTTGAACAATCTATTCATTATAATAATTCCAGCTCCTGAAATACTTAGATTTATTAGTAGAACAAAAAAAGTACGGATTAATGAGTATTCTCCTAAAAATGCCTCTTTCATAAGCATCAGAGCATTAGCTATTGGTATTGATAGTATTAAATTGGTTATTTCCAAATCAGGAACCATCACTACAAAGGTAGGTACCATAAACAGTATCAGAAGTATAGACCCATAAGACTGTGCCTCCTGAAAGGTTCTTGCAACCAATCCAAGTCCAATAAAAAATGTGCTAGTCATGATCATGACAGGTATAATCATAATAATCAGATAAAACAGGAGAACAAATGATACATTGATATTAATATCGGGAATGGCAACAGTTGCAGCATAAAGTAGAGGAAACATTGAAATGATATTGACCAAGCCGCTTATAATACCGACATTTACACAAGCCAATAGCTTTCCCATGATAATTTCAAATCTTTTGACGGGAACAGAAAAAATGGTTTCTAATGTTTCTCTTTCTTTCTCTCCTGCACTCAAATCCGATGCAATGGTATAGGTGCCTGTTATGCCATATAGCATAATCAGAAAAGGAAAGAACATGCCCATCATCATTGAAATTATTCGATCATCACGATTTCCCATAAGCTCTTCGCTTTTAATATTCACAAAGTCAAGTGTTGAAGCTTCCAAACCAGCCTCATTGAGCTTGCTGGTTTTCAGCTCCACATTATACTCTGTGAGTACTGATTTTAAACGATTTGCCGCAAATTGACTAGTCTCTATAGTTGAATTATACTCAATTGTATAATTTTCAACACCGTCAACATGAGCAACTGATAAATAAGCATCAATTTGATCTGAATCTAAATCATTAGTAGAATACACCACATTCAATTTTTCATGATCATTCAATTTATCTATCAATACTTGTGGGGGATTGTTTTCAACAGCTACTGTGCTGATTTTTTCATCCAGATTAGACTGCACGACAACAGTAAAACCAATGAAAAACATCAATAAAACTGGATAGATTAATACAGGTAACAGAATTGTTAGGATAGCCTTTTTGTCCCGAAATAAAGACTTCATTTCTTTTTTGAATATCAGGTTTATTCTATGCATAGTCATCTATCCACTCTTCTTGATCTATGTAATATAGGAATATATCACGGATATTGTTCTTCCCGGTTTTTTCTTTCAACTCATCGATTGTTCCAGTCTGAATCAGACTACCTTGATGAATTAATCCAATTCTGTCACAAAGGGTATCTGCTTCCTCCATGTAATGTGTGGAGAATATGATTGTTTTCCCTTTTTCTTTTTCCCCCTTTATAAAGCCAATAATTGTTCTACTGGTCAATATATCCAAACCGAGGGTCGGCTCATCCAAAATATATATCTGCGGGTCATGAATCATGCATCGTGCTATGGATGTTTTTTGAACCTGGCCGGTCGATAATTTTTCAATTATTCTATCCTTGAAGTCATCCATGTCCAAGCGATCAACGATAGCTTCTATTCGTTGGTTTATCACTTTTTTTTCTATGCCATAAAAACTACCAAAAAACCTCATGGTCTCAACCGGGGTAAGTTTTTTGTAAAGCTTGGTATTGCCCGATAGAAACCCTATGGATCTTTTGACTTCCTCCGGTTTCTGTTTCGAATCGAATCCATTGATCAAAACGGTTCCATCAGTTTGCTCCATTATTGTGGACATGATTCTCAACATGGTGGTCTTGCCCGCTCCGTTTGGACCAAGTAATCCAAATATTTCACCATTGGAGACAGTGAAAGAAATGTCATTCAGAGCATAAAAATCACCTGTCTTCCTATCATGAAATCTTTTATTGATATTCTTAACCTCGATCATAGTAATCTCCTTTCAGCCCCTTTGTATAAACTCACGTAGTATTCTATCATGATAAAATGATTCTGTTGATTAAAATTCAATTAAATAAAAACACGTCCTCAATATAAGTTATGAGGACGTGTTTTTTATAAAATCCCAGATATTTTGGTGACTTTCATGCCTTTTTCTTCCCATGCACTGATTATCACATTAAGACCTATAGAGTCACTAGGCATGTGACCTGCAACAACTATATTCCCAATGTTCTGTTCCCTTACTTCCTTAATAACATCTTCCGGCGCGTGCATGGCGACTATCGTACCGACGCCAGCCTCATAATAAGCCTTATAAACATCTGCACCTCCATTGGTGCCACCAGCAAACAAAACTGCGATCTTGCCAGCATAATCAGTGTTGGCGCCACACCTGACTACCGGTTTGGACAGTGACTTGGAATATAAGTCCAATTCATTCAGCGCATCCAAAATATCCTGAAGTGTAGTTTTGGCATTATCCCCCAGCTTAGCATTCAGATATTTTTGAGTGAATCTTTCCCCTATCAGATCCGCAGGCATGTGGATATTCATATAAGGAATATCCAATAATTTAGCGGCAGAAGAAGCTCTGCTGTAATTGGACACATGACTATTGATTTCCACAGACTTAGTTTTTTTTGCCAAAGCCTTCTGTGCCTTGTTGATGGGGACACCAAACTCAACCATTTTATCAATCTGAATGTCCATTACTTTATGAAAGTCAACGATTGATCCATCTGCCTTAGGGTGGTGACTGACCACCAAATCGAATCCCAATTCCTTGGCCAGCAACAGTTCGGGAGTCTCCATATCGACTCCTATTAGTATCTTTTGTATGTTTTCACCCTCAACACTTATAGTTGTGTCATACGGTTCATTTTCTAGCCCTGCCAAATCAAGTGCGATTTTCATTAGTTCTCCAGTTTTCATATATGCCTCCAATACAATATTCATCACTAGAAGATTTTATCACTTATCGTTGCTTATTTCAATCCTCTCCAATTCTTTCTGATTTTATCGATTGTGCTGATTGCAGCCATGATAGCAATACTTGTCAAAAGTCCAAAAATCAGCAAATAGATTATATATGTAACAGTTCTTCCCCCCATCATCGCAATTGTTACCACTCTGATTCTTGTCATGAATGTAAAGTCTGTTATAACGGTAGCTATAAAAAAATTCAGACTCAAAAAAAAAGATATGATCAGCATAGACAAAAATGCATTTGATACTTTTCTATTCAAATCAATTAATAACAATGCTGTGAGACCATAAGAAATAAAAAACACAATCTGGAGCTGGTGTGTAACAAAAACCATAAAAAACGTAGCAATAAAGACTGTAGTCATTTCTTTATATCCCATGTCTCGTAGAAAAACAAACATTGACATCGGGATAAGAAATGCATTCAAAAAATTTAGCATTCCTCTGAAGACAGTAAAAAACACAATCGTTAGAACGATATTCATAGCACCCAACACCAGTACTCTTGTCCTAATCATACCACGAACCACCTTTCTGCATAATTAAAATACGCTATCTTAGCGTAGCATATTATAATAGATAAAGTTATAACCAATTTATTTTATATTCATTTCATATTTATATTCATTTTAATCTTGATAATAAAGGTATAATTGTGTTATTATAATCTAGGAAAATATTGACAACTAAATCTAATACTATCAGGAGGTAAAACATGAGTCAATTAAAAGGATCAAAAACGGCTGTCAATTTAATGACAGCATTCGCCGGGGAGTCTCAAGCCACTATGAGGTATACATATTATGCGGCTCAAGCAAAAAAAGATGGTTATGTACAGATTCAAAATATTTTTGAAGAAACAGCTGGTAACGAGCGGGAACATGCAAAAAGACTCTACAAATTTCTGAAAACCGAATTGGAAGGCGATACGATCACGGTCAATGCCGGTTTCCCTGTTAATTTTCAAGATACCAAATCCAACTTGGCGGCAGCTGCGGCTGGCGAACATGAAGAGTATACAGATATGTACCCGGAATTTGCCAGAATTGCTCGCGAAGAAGGCTTTGAGGAAATATCCAAGGTCTTCACAAAGATTGGCGAAGTAGAAGAAAGGCACGAAAAAAGATTCTTGAAACTATTAAAGAACATTGAAAACAATTCAGTTTTCAGTCGAGATGAAGTCGTGGAATGGAAATGTAATAATTGTGGATACATTCACACAGGTAAGGAAGCACCAAAGAAATGTCCAGCTTGTGATCACGCAATGGCTCACTTTGAGTTATTTGTGGAAACCTATTGAAATAACAGAAGACTCAACGTTGAACTAGGTTCACGCTGAGTCTTTTATTTTCTTAGTTCGATTACAAGTCTTCATAATCCATGCTGAAAGTATCGCCATCCTCGATAGTACCGGATATAAAGCCCTTTTTAAACCATCTCGCACGTTGTTCTGATGTTCCATGAGTGAAGCTGTCGGGGACTACATAACCCTGCCCTTGCTTTTGCAGCCTGTCATCTCCAACAGCGGCGGCAGCTATCAATGCTTCCTCCAAATCCCCTTCTTCAAGCAGATCCAGTCTATGGACATAGTGTGCCCAGACACCGGCAAAATAATCCGCTTGCAACTCCAGCCTAACCATGACCCGATTAAAATCAGTCGAAGATAATTTAGATCTCAAGTCATTGACTTGACCCAATATACCTAGTTGATTCTGGACATGATGACCTACTTCATGTGCGATGACATAAGCAACAGCAAAATCACCTGGTGCTTTAAAATTCTTCTGCAAGTCTTCAAAGAAACTTAGATCAATATATACTTTTTCATCTCCAGAGCAATAAAATGGACCTGTTGACGCACCAGCCACACCACAGGCAGACTCAACTCGACCAGAATAAATAACCAGATTCGGATACTTGTAGGTCCATCCCTGTTCCCTGAACAGTTCCACCCAGACGTTTTCAGTTTCTGCCAGTACAACCGAAACGAACTCGACCATTTCTTCTTCTTCAGCAGTACCTTCATAAGATTCTTCTATCCCGGGAGCTGCAGGTTGGAGGTTTTCGATTAAATCTGTCGGGTTACCGCCGAGCAGAGCGACAATTATAATGATAATGATCGTGCCAATGCCACCACCTACCATTTTTCCTGAGTTTCCACCTCTTCTATCCTCCACATTTGTGCTCTTTCTTCTGCCTTTCCAATCCACATAAACCCCTCCTTATACTAAATATGTTTCTCTAAACATATTATAATACATGTTGTGCATTTAATATATCATTTGGTTGAACTTTCGCTTACCATGTATGATACTTTTTTGCCTGTACAAATGGCATATTCTATTTCACTTTTTGTGCTTTCACCAATGTAACCATCCCTATTGATAATAAAAATCTCATCTGACATATCAATTTTCCGNNCCTTTTATGCATGTCGTCAAGCATAATCTTAATCTCCTCATTGATGCCTTTTTCATACTCTCCATCGGCATGGCCATATAAACCGACTGAAATGATTATGTGTCCGGATAGAGTCAAATCCCTTTGGATTCTTAAAAAATCATCCTTGAACCTAGTACTGCCACAAAGTGTTATTACTTTATAATTGCCAACCACGGAATACCTCCTTAATATTAAAATTACTATTTGGTTAATAAATTGTGCTGATCTGCTTCAACCGTTTTTCTATTTCTCTTTTTAAAGTTATCAGCTTGTGAAATCAGCATGCCTGCAAGCATCAAAGCACTGCCGAAATAGCCTCTAAATGCCATACGCTCTCCTAACAATACCATACCACCTATGGCGGCAAAAACCGCCTCCATGCTTAAAGCTATTGCGGCATGGGACGCTTTTGCATGCCTCTGTGCCACAACCTGTAGTGTATATGCTATGCCGACTGACATTAAGCCACCATATAACAATGGTATTAATGCATAACCTATATTTGCTATTTGAATGTCTTCAAATATAAACGCTACTACGAAGCTAAGTATGGAGCAAGTTGCGAACTGCATAGATGACAATTTTATAGCATCTACCTTAGAAACAAAAAAGCCGATTACAATAATATGAGTCGCCCAGAAAAAAGCGCCTATCAACTGCAGCAAGTCTCCAAACTCAATGGTTAGATCCTCGTTGATGCTAAGGAAATATAATCCTATAGCAGCGACAATTGCGCCAACCCATATATTTGAAGTTGATCTCTGTCTGATTAAAATGCTTAGAATCGGCACTAAAACGATATAGAGGCTTGTTATGAATCCTGCCTTCCCGGCTGTCGTATAAATCATACCCACCTGCTGTAATGTTGCTGCAATAAACAAAACACCGCCTGCTATAAAACCATATTTAAAAATTAGTTTCGGATTGCCCCTATTTACTTCTTTTTCCTTATCTTTATTCTTCTTTTCAAAATATCTGATAATAGGCACAAGCGAAAGACTCCCCAAAGCAAATCGGATCCCATTAAATGTGAAGGCACCAATGTATTGCATTCCAACTCTTTGGGCAACAAAAGCAAATCCCCAGATAGCAGCTGTCAAAAGTAATAAAAAACTTGCTCTTAGCTCTTTATTGATCATAACTTTACCATTCCAATCCATATATTTTATCATACATAGTGATATTGTTCTGTTTTAACATACCTCGTACATTATACCATAAACAATACATTTTGGTTACTCCTCAACCCAAAAATAATAGCTGCATCCTAGGGATGCAGCTATTTAACCAACATTCTTTAGCTATTATTTTTTACTTGTGAAAAGTGTCTTCCATGCATACAGTCCTAAAGAAAGACCGATTACTCCGTAAGCCACGAAGGTTCGGAAAAATTCTCCAATTTGAGGATCTCCAAACAATTCCTTGCCAGCAAAAGGTGATACAATAAATAATGTATGGAACAGTATTACACCAACTATCGCATTATTGTTGGTCGCTCTTGATACAGTGGCACCTCCTACTAAAAGTGCCGCCACTGAAAACTGCGCTATCTGTACATGGGATCCAAAAGTATTCATGACACCTATCTCCTGTAAGAAAATGATTTGCCCCCAAGCAGCTAAAACAGTTGAAATCGTTATTGCAATTATCCTTACTCTGTTAACATTAATACCTGAGACCGCTGCAATATGCTGGTTTTGCCCAACTGCTCTAAAATCCTGACCAAGCTTAGTCTTGATGATAATCATATTGAAACCGCATAACAGGGCTATAAAAAGGCCTGAAACTGCAGGGAATGTCAATGATTTAAGCATTCTAATCTGTAGAGGGAAAATGTTTGTATACATAATTAGAGCACTAAAAACCAATACAATAGCTGACATAGCAATTCCGCTTTTTTGCTTTCCAGTTAGTGTCTTCTTCAGCATAAACATTATCAAATACACTAGAATCATAATGCCAGATATCACCATGAGGATATTGAAGAATGGAACCTTTGTGACACCTCCAAAATCCAGACCAAATTTCAAAGATTCTGTGAAGGTAATGGAGTTACGCAAACCCACACCACTTGTCAGTAATAGATCTTTGTTCCTAACAGTGAATAATCCCCCCACTGCAAACAAGAATATGAACTGATAGATTCCGTTTGCGAAAAATCCAACAATCATGCTTGCTATCATTTCTTGGCCTTTAGTCTTATTCAATAACATACCGGTCAAAACGCCAAATACTATCGCCATGGGAGCTGCAATTGCCATCGCAAGAATTATACCTCCAAATCCATTCCAAAAAGCTATCTGATAATTTGTCACTATAATCAATGCCGCCTGTCCAGCCATGGCTCCTATGATTATGCTGAAATTCAGACCCATTCCTGCCATGACGGGTATCAGCAAAGACAAAACCAAAAAACTGTTCCGACTTATTCTTTCAAGCAGCTGACTCATCAGGAAATACAGGGATTGTTTTGACGCTATAAATGCCAGGATTGAAATAACGACAAAAACGATGACAACTATATTTTTAATCAAGAACTTCTTTAACTTGCTTGTAGATATATTGTTCATTCTTGACCTCCCACTTTTGTCAATGCATACAGAATAACACCATTCTGTATAATCATTCTTAATACCTCCGAAAGATTTCCCTCAACTATCAACTTGTTTGCCACAGGTAAAGACATCGTCAACAGCCCCTGAAATAGGAAGGTTCCTATGATTACATGGAATATCTTTGCTTTTTGAGTGGATGCACCGCCGATTAGGATAGCTGCTATAGCTGGAAAAGCCATGAACAAAGGTGCTTGGTATAGTTGCAGATAACCATAGCTCTGTGAGAAAACGACTATACCTATAGAAGCTATTACGGTGGAAATGGTAGCTCCTAAAATTCTCATCTGATCAACGTTAATGCCGGAAGCCAATGCAAACTTCGGGTTATCTCCTGCCGCTCTCATCTCCATTCCAATCTTCGATCGATTAAATAGATACACCAAAAAGCAACAAAGAAAAAAGAATATCAATAGTCCAGTAGGTATGGTAAACTCGACTACAGCAGCATTGTTAGGATATAAATCTGTTATAAACCTATCTGTGCGGTTGAAGAATGTTACCAGATTACCTGTTTCAGCTACTCTGACATATTTTAGTGACAATAAGTCATTCAACATTTTCCCAAAGGAGTTGTCTAATAGAATAATATTTCTCAATCCTTTCCCCAAGGGCCAGGTCATTTCAGGATGTTTTAATGGAAGCAGTATCCAACCTATGCTCATCAGCGAAACGATGGAGAATCCGGTATATGTTGATACAATCAACTCAGATCCCTTTACCTTGTTGAGCATCTGTCCATATAGATAACCCAAAATCATCGCCAAAGGAACTGAAATTGCTATTGCTAACCAAAGACCTCCAAAACCTGGGAGTCCAACCTCAAAGCTAACGACAGATCCTACCAGACCCGCTATAATACCAATGGGCAAAGCAAAATTTGGACCCAAGCCTGATTGTATGGAAGGAACCATTGCTAACACCAACACGCCATTCATGGCAAATCTCACCAAAGTATCAGACATTAATGTTGTAAAAGGTATTTTTACAATTACAGCCATAATACATACAAGCAGGAAGAATGATGAAATGATAAATCTTGGCAGGTTTGCACCTGAAGTCATATTCTTCAAAAACTTATTCATGCAATACCTCCCACTTTAACTTTTTTATAATCACCGGACATCATCAAACCAAAATCCACATCTGAGTCATCGGGTTTCAAAACACCTTCAACTTTACCCTCACAAATAATGACTATTCGATCGCAGATTGATCTCAACTCTGCCAATTCACTCGAAGTCATGATGATTGTCATTCCCAGTTCCTTATTCAAGTATCTCAATTTATCCAATATCAATTGTTTTGCTCCGATATCAACACCTCTAGTCGGCTCTGATACCAATAATATTTCTGGCTCTATGGTAAGTGCTCTAGCTAAACACACCTTCTGTTGGTTGCCCCCGGATAATCTTCTGGTCTCCTGTTTAGTGCCTGTGCACCTTATATCAAGCTCTTTGACCATGCTTTCGGCATGACTCTTTATCTTCGCATCATCTCTGAAAGAAAATGGACCATATTTCTTTAAAAAATCTCCGTTCACTCTTATTGCTGTAATAGCAATATTGTCTTCAATTGATGAGTCCAACAGCAAACCGACACCTTTTCTATCCTCAGATACAAATGCCAACTTTCTATTATATGATTCGATTGTATTATTCAAAACGAGTTTTTCATCATTTATTATGATTTCGCCATCTGTTTCAAACATACCCATGATTCCATTTGCAATACCGATTTTACCTTGTCCTGCCAAACCGCCAATGCCAATGATTTCGCCTCTCATTATATCAAGATTAACACCTCTAACTGCTTCTCCTGGCATCGCGACATTTAAATTCCTAAGCGACATGACTACATCTGCTTCCTTTTCCTCATTTCTAACACTCTTAGTTATAGATAGTTCTCTTCCTACCATCAGCGCTGCGATTTCCATAACATTAGTCTCGCTTTTTGGCTTGCTGACAACAAGATTGCCATCTCTTAAAACAGTAACCATATCAGCAACCATCATAACTTCGTCTAACCTGTGTGTAATAAAAAGTATTGCAATTCCATGACTCGCTATTACCTTCATAGCATTGATTAGATTCTCCGCTTCGCTTTCTGTCAATACAGCAGTGGGTTCATCAAAGACCAATAGCTTAATATTTTTCTTATCTATCTCTCTAGCTATTTCAACTAATTGCATGTATCCTACAGGTAGGCTCGATACATAGGCATTTTCATCAATACCAATGTTCAGTGTATCCAGTGCTTTACGAGAATCTCTAGACATAGCCCCACCATCAAGGAATTCCAATGCTTTACTGTTAAACACTGAGCTGACTATATTTCTTCTGGTTATCTCTCTGTTCAATTTGATATTCTCTGTTATCGTAAATCCTGGAATCAGCATAAACTCCTGATGTACCATGCCAATACCATGTTCCATAGCTTCCTTAGGAGAAATGATATTTGTAACTTCACCATTTAATTTAATCTCTCCCTTAAATCCACCTGTGCTATGTATGACAGACATGCCAAAAAGTATGTTCATCAATGTTGATTTTCCAGCACCGTTTTCGCCTAAAAGGGCATGGATTTCACCAGGCTTCACTTTTAAGTCAATATTATTAAGAACTATGTTGCCCGAATAATCTTTGGTGATTCCATTCATTTCAAGTACATAATCATTTTTCATCTAATATCATCACTACCCTTCTAATAAAATATAAGGTTGCCGTGAGGCAACCTTACAACAAATCTTTTTGTTAATATGTTACAAAGTCTAACATGATCATGAAGTAGTTGTCGTAAATTTTACCACCATCATTCAATTCTGTCATGCTTATAGCGGTTCCTGTATAGTCTTCAAAAGAAGTTTTTAACTGATCCAAGTCCACTTTACCTTCTGTATTGCCCTTAGCCCATTCAATAGCATAAGCTGCGCCACCTTCTGTGAACATCATAGAGATTGGAACTGGCCAGTTAGATATTCTGCCTGTGCCACCTTTAGCCGCAATAGCATCTTTTGTCAGTTGAATGATATAAGGCATATCACCCTTCTTGTCATCTGGAATTGAAAGACCTAGTGCTGATGGGAAACCATGAGTTGGTGACGGACAGCAAGGAATTGGGTAAATAGCACCACCCTCGACTACTTGTGTGATTAATGGAACTTGCATGCCACAGTTAGTTGCAAAGAAAGCAGTATCTTTACCATATTCAGCAATTTTTCTAGGAACATCTTCCAGTATAAACTGTTGCGCTCCTGTAAGACCAGAATCTCCAGTTGGGTCTGGTGCTGTAGCATCAACAAATTCAATGCCTAGCAATTCACAAGTTTCTTTAAAAATATCTCTTCTTGCAGCCAGCAAAGCATAAGACATATGTCTTGGGAAAGAATAATGTACAAATGTTTTCGCACCAAGTGCTACAGCTTGCTCAATAATTGTTACACCAGTAGATAACTCATCAATTGCAACTACTATGTCTGCTACTGGAGCGATTACGCTTGGATCTTCTCCCGGCACGCCTGCAATAACCAATAAATCATCTCTGATTTCTCTTGCTCTAGCGATACCTGCAGCTACTCCCGGAACCGCTTGTACGATAACCAAAGCTTTTACTTTAGGATCCGATGCCAAAGAAACGATATTTGAAATAGTCGTTTCCTGCTCATCCATAAACTTGTCAGGGTAAGTCATATGAACTATCATGTCTTCACCATACTTTGCAAGTACGTTTTGTGCAGCTCTATACTCTTCTTCATTTTGGGAAACTGTACCTGTCAATATACCAATTTTAAAATCGTCCTCTGCAACTGGTGCAGCTGTTGTTGGTGCAGCTGTTGTTGGTGCAGATGTACCGCCACAAGCAGCTAAACCCAGTACTAAAACCAGTACCAATAGTAATGAAATAACTCTTTTTACCATAATAAACTCCTCTTTAATTTAGTTTTCCTGACAAATTGTATTGTCAGGTTTTTGTTAATAAATCCCCTATTAGTTGCACTAAAAAATTAAAATTTTCTAGTGCATATTAATTCTAACATGTTATATTTTATTTGATTTAGAAATCATTGTCAACGAACAACATGTTAATTAAATGTCATAACTTTATCGCGTCTATTTTCACCACTTTTTTTCCTGGTAATTTTAAGTAAATTCTGGCATCTTTTCAACTCAACTTCAGTTGCTTCATTATTGACAACTATTGAGAAATCCTCATATGATATATTTTCTTTGATCAGATCCAAGATGTACGCTGCCAACTTACCCATTTCTGGAATTTCTCTATAAGTTATATTGACATCATCATTATTCCTTGAACTCAAGTGTGAACCCTTTCCAGCAATACAATTGACTTGGATGTCAAGAGTTTTGCTTCGACCAGTCATGTCAAAACCAACCGTTGTAAATGGTCTCCCATTTCCCAACCAAGATCTCGAATGATTGTGCATATGATCATCAAACAAAAAAGTGATACTCGAATACGCTTTTGGTTTATATAAATTTATAATCAAATCAAGTTGGATTTTCGAAAACTCATTACAATCATCGATAATTATATGAGAGTAATAATCGCAATTGTCATTTTGTACCGACATAAGCGCTAAAATATTGGCTTCAATAAAATCAATTTTCCCGTTTTCTTTGCAACAATCCGAAAAATAGACCATCAAATCATATATGGCTTTTCTACTTTTCGAGTTTTTGTTTAACTTGCTTGGTCCTTCTCTTTCCAACTCTTTCAATCCCATTCTCTCTGCATTTTGATATTGTTGTTCCTCTGAGTAGCCACAAGCTCTGATCCAATCTATCTCTGCTAATAGAAATTTTCGGTATTTTTTATCTAGATAAATAACATCAGGATATTTAGATTTTAGAATCTCTATGCCTTCGTATAAAATTTCATGATAGTATTCTTCCTCATCGAAAATCTCAGCCATAAAATTATTGTCTTCACAATAACTTTTGTAGTAGCGATACATTAACCCATCAATGGATGATATATCTAATTTCCCTTGACCTGAATCAAACAGATCCATAAGTGTTTGGACCTTCTCTTGTTTGATTCTATTCATAAGATTAGTACTATGCTCATAAAGAGATTTGCTGTTATTTACAAGAAGAATCCTGTCATTTACTTCGCTGCAATAGTTTTCCAACAGATATGCTGCTTTTTTCACACCAATGGACGTTTTCCCGCTTCCCTTGGGACCGGTTATCAACATAGGACCATTCGGTCTTATATGAACTAAATGATCATGATCAAAGCTTATTGCCATCTTAATCCCCCATGCTATCCACAACGTATTAATTTAGTTCTTCAATAATTTATACCGCTTACAGTCACTAATCATTGTATCATAATTATCATATGAAATGGTATAAATATGAGCGGCGATTGCTTGAAAACCTAATAGTGTTTCTATTGATTAACTCACAAATATCACCTCCATTTCTTTGATCTAAAAAGTCTATATACAATCATATCAGGTTCGTCTTCCGACTCCGGAAAGACATTCTTCACATAACCCTGATACAGGAATCCTAAATGTGATAACAAAGATAATGAAGAAAGATGATCTTTATGGGTCACTGCATCTATTCTCGCAAATTCCAGTTCTGTAAAGGCATATTCTATCACCATTTCAACAGCCTCTCTCATGTACCCATATCCCTGATGTTCCGATAATAGCTCGTATCCAATTTCCGCAGATGACATATCATCTGAAACATTCCATAGACATACCGTTCCAATCATCTCTTTGGTCTCAACTAGCCCCAAACCCCAAAAGCAAATACTTCCCAAGGTTATGTCGTTGACAACTGCATCAATGAATCTCTCGGCACGTTCTAAATTCTCATAAATTTTCATATTGACAAATCGCATGTTGTGACTGTCAGATCTCAACTTAAGAATAAATGATGCATCAGTTTTAACCAAAGGTCTGAGCATGACACGTCCTTTTTCTATCACTTTCGTTTCAAGATTATATTTCATTGGCATAACCTCTTGCAATTTTAATCTGAAATAATTCTTTTATTAAGAGTATAACATAATAGGTTGTCTTTTTATAAATATCAGTATATAATTTTCAAAACATCTTATGAGGTAATCACTATGAGCAATTATGGCAAAGGAGTTATTCTGGTACTGATCTCAACCATCAGCTTTGGGCTGATGCCGGTATTTGTTGTTTTTGCCTATGCCAGTGGCATCGAAACCAGCACATTGCTTCTTTTCAGGTTTATCTTCTCAACTATTTTCTTCTTTTCCTATGTACTTAAGAAATATAAGCGAATAGAAATTGATCCCAAGACTTTATTCCCATTTTTCATACTTGGTGGTATTTGTTATACGATGCAGTCAAGGTTTTATTTTTCCTCGTTGAGATATATTACGCCAGCTTTGGCCACTCTTTTTTTGTACACTTACCCTGCCCTAGTAAGCATCTTTTCAGCTTTTCTGGATAAGGAGCGTCTGACTGGAAAGGTTATTCTATCATTACTCATATCACTTTCAGGTATACTGCTAATTGTCGGAACATCATGGGGAACGATCAATATCGTAGGTATTCTTTTTGCTTCAGGGGCATCATTGGTTTATTCATTCTACATTGTATATAGCAACAGAGTCATCAAAAAAACACCCGCTATTGTGGCGAGCGCTTATATTGCCTTGTTCTCTACCTTGGGCACACTTTTTTTGGGAACCTTCACCGGTGGATTCAACCTTTCATTCACGCCGTCGGCGTGGTTGCCCATTGCCGGACTTGCTCTTGTTTCAACTGTAATCGCCATGTCTGCCTTCCTTAAAGGTATGGAGTATCTTGGTCCCACCAAGACCTCAATTATCAGTTTAACCGAAGCTGTTTTTACAGTTTTATTCTCAGTTGTTTTCCTCAAGGATTTCTTGACACTCTATCAGATTATGGGTGGTGCTGCCGTCCTATTAGGTGCTTATATTATCGTGCGAAGCAATTAAAATCGACTATTCAGCATTTATGAATTTGCCCATGAATAAAATTGTGTCCGTATCATCTTCAGTAATCATAAACAAGAAAGGTCTGTCAGCTGTGAAGACAATCGAATCCATAGCTGCGCTTTCTTGCATCTCAACAACTGTCACTCCTGCTGCCTCGCTGCCTTCCTCATTCACTTCAATTACCGCCTTATGCAGTACTCTGCTAATGAACAATCCCTTCCTGATATCTGAAAAGTCTGCCATCTCTGAAAATGGATATTCCATACCCATTGCAATCAACTGATTGTTCAACTCTTTGATACCGTATTCCATATTGAATTTTGGAAGATTTAACGTTACTTCTTCAATTAGTTCTATAGATGCTTTGATTTCCATATACTTATTCCGGTCCATTAGGTTTAAAAATGTATTGATATCTTGTTTCAAGTCAGGCAAAACCACATACATGGAGACCTTTCCTTCACCATAAGGCAATCTTACAACTTGGTAATCGTCTCCCATGCCATACTCAATGGTTCCTATTCTACTCATCATATCTACAGACTGGATATTCTTGTTCAACCCGTTAAAATTGCTACTATACGTATGTTCTTTGTTGAATTGAGTAGACCAGTCACCCTTGAAATATACCGCATTGATCAGATACATTACCACATCTGTTGGCAAGGGAGGATCCAGCATTTTTTCTATTTTATCTTTTGTAGATATTTTAATCCAATTATTAATGATATCAGCTGACTTCGGATTTGAGAAATCCAATTCCATAACTTCTGCATTGAAAAATTGTTTGTTGATGTCTATGAAGTCTTGTTTTATTGCTTCCCCTTGTCTGTACCAGATGGAATTGCTAATTGTCAGATCAGCTTTCTCGTCCACTTGTGATAGGTGAGTTATCAGATTTTTATAAGTTGTGTTGATGTTGTTCTTATCCAATCCTTCATACCTAAGTCCCTTTGCCATCTGAGCCTGGGTTGCACCTACCGCTCCATTATACGTCATGGTCAAGGCTGTCGAAATACTCAAAGGTGATATGAATATATTCTGATGCAGATCTTCCTTATTCAACTCTTTCATTATATCAAGAGTAAAATCCACATTGCGAAGCAATACATCACTATTGATTTGACTCATATCAAAATCATCGTTCGCTACTTTTACAGCCGAACAGCCGGTAATTGTGACAAGAGTCAGGCTTATGATTGTCAAAGACAGTATGATTCTATGCATATAAAACACCTCCTGATGATTTAGACTCAATAAGCAACTTACTTGTTCCATACTAGAAATGTATAAACTGCCTGATTTACTTTATTATTCTGATTATAATAAATAGTTGTTTTGAATTTTCATTGATGTTAGAATTATATTGTCATTGAACTGAGTGGAAAGCTCTGTTTATTCTAAATGAAAGAGGTAATAATATGGTTGTGGACAATACCAAACAGGATTTTATTGAAAAAGTCTCTAAAAAAGCCGGAGATTATGAAGAAATGTCAGTTAATTGCGCTCAGGGAACTATTGCTGCTTTAGCTGAAGAATTTGATTTTGATGGCATAGAAGAATTGATTAAGTCTGCTAGTTTTTTCCCGGGCATTATGCTAAGGGGTGAGACCTGCGGTGCTGTAACCGGTGGATTGATGGCTCTAGGAATGGCACTCGGCAGAGAAAAACTTTCAGATCCCAGCTATAAAACACCAGAAGCCGCAGAGGAGCTTTTGAGACGTCGAACATTGGTATGGAACTTCTGCGAAGAGTTCAAGGAAAAATGGGGTAGCACCATGTGCAATTGCGTAAGACCTGCAATCATGGGACGCGATTACAATACTATGATTCCTGAGGAACGTGTTCAATTCATCAATGACGACGGGGCTAAAATGTGTAGGCAACCACCTGAATTTGCAGCGCGTTTGATTGCCGAGATATTATTGGCAGAAGGAATCGAACCTAAGAGATAACAGTTGACAAACGATTGAACAACCAAGCTTGCAACTCGAATGGGATGCAAGCTTTTTATTGAAGTCATATATCTATTGATAGACAACAAAAAAGGCAGTGCGAAAACTGCCTTGATTGTTTAAATGGTGCGGGCGAAGAGACTCGAACTCCCACGTCGAAGACACTAGATCCTAAGTCTAGCGCGTCTGCCAATTCCGCCACGCCCGCTCATCAGTAACAAGCTTTATTATAACTATACAGACATGGTGTGTCAACCTTTTTGTTGGTATTATTTCTATATATTTTGGTGTTTTCAAATGCTATCGCTCTTTGAACTTCTCCAACATCTCATCAGTATTTAAAGAATTGATATATAATCCTGTACTCAATTCAAATCCTCCAAAATTACCTCTTCTAGGTATTACATGAATGTGCCATCTGAAATCATTGTTTTCTATGTGCTTTGGCAATGAGTGAATATATATATTGAATGGAATTTGACCATGTACATATTCAACCTTTTGAAAAACATATCTTAAGACCTCCGCCATATCTACTATTTCATGATCAGCTGTAGTTTCAAAGCGATTACTTGTTTTATGCCTGATTATGATTTCTCCGGATAGAAATGCATCCTCGGGTATAAACACAATAAAGTTTTGGTTCTCATACACAATACTCTGTTCAGATATATCATTGGCACTGATGGTTGCCTTCAACTCATTCATCAGCTCAGGTGGAATAAAGGACATGGATAGAATCTGGCTGTGTGAGTGTCTTTTTGACGCACCTGCACTTTTCAAATGATTCTTGTAAATAATAACACTTTCGACTTTCTCATCTTTACTCAATTCAATAAAACGGGCCTTGTACATTTTTACAACACAAGTGTACTCTTCAATCGAAAAGTCAAAAAAGTTTTTATTATGGTCACAGGTTTCTATCATGACCTCATGTCGTCCGTAATCTATCTCGCCGTTAACATGTTTATCTTCATCGCACAGTAATGCCGGAAATTTATTGTCTATCGATCT
The DNA here is from genome assembly GCA_003446975.1 of Clostridiales bacterium. GTDB lineage: Bacteria > Bacillota > Clostridia > Tissierellales > Dethiosulfatibacteraceae > 38-11. Next base: position 18,982 of record DMAP01000123.1, read on the forward strand.
GGTCACCCAGCAACCACCCTTGGTTTCTTCGTATCTCAAACAATTTTCCATATTTTGATGACCCGGACAAAATGGACAGTCTTCATCGCCTTCTTGGGCGAAATCACTCATTCTCTTGTCTCGTATATTGTTTCTCAATAGTTTTCTTCCTGTATGTTTGTTAATGATCAGTTTCATTAGAGTCCTCCTATTTTAACAAATCAAGCCAAAGTTCCATATCGCTCTCAGATTGAATTGCAAAACCTTTCCCATTTCCCAAAATGCTTTTATTGAGCGACATTCTGTTTTCATCAGATGATACATGATTTGAAACCGCTATTTTCTTGCCTAACTTAAGTCCATAATTGTACGTGTGGTGTGTTCCACCTGCAAGTGGACTTTCAATAATCAGCAAACCTTTTGACAGAGCAGCCTGAAGCCTGTCCCTCTCAACAAATGTGTAGATTTGAGGTAACGCATTTGGTTCGTATTCCGTCACTACACAACCATTATTGCTTATTATGCCATGATATAGCTGCTTGTTAGAAGGGGGATAGACATATCCTATGCCAGATGGCATGACTGCAACTGTTCTCCCTTTGACTTTCATTGCTCCTATATGGGCTGCTGTATCACAACCTTCTGCCAGNNTGCCAGACCTGATACTGTTACATATCCTTTTCCAGCAATTAGACTCGAATACGAAACAGCTTTATTCAAGCCAACATTTGAAGGTTTTCTTGTTCCAATAATTGCTATACTCGAAGAATCTCCCAGTAATGATCTATTTCCTTTATAGTATAGCAATACTGGCATATCATTTCCTAGATATTTGAAATTATCAGGATAATCACTATCAAAACAGGTCATTATACCTA
>DMAP01000293.1 GCA_003446975.1 Clostridiales bacterium
ATTGAAAATAATTTACATTTTTCGTTTAAAAAGTCTATAATAGTATTATCAACAGGGTTCTTGGGTTCAGATGGTGTTTGAAACACCACCTGAATCTTAGAAACCGTTATCCAGGGACTCTAGAGTGCTTAGCTTCCACTTAAAGAAGTGGGAGTCTTGGCACTTTTAGTCATCGGATAAAGCTAGGGAACCATAGATAAGGAAGTATTGCTATGTTAACTGATAAAACTATGAAAGGAGAGGAAATCGATGAACTATAAGACGGGAAAGTTCTTAGCTGTTATATTGGGTTTTTTATTAGGTTTTTTTGGTGTGCTGGTGTCTGTTTTTGCGGATGGTGGTCAGCAAGAACGACTAATAACAGTCGGTATTATTTTATTAATATACTTCATCCTAGGTGGTGCATTGGGTTATTTTATGCCGAATTATTCCTGGAAGTGGGGCATTTTCCTAGGCATACCCGGTGTTTTGCTGCTAATCGCCTATTCTTTAAGAGAGGTTAACGTTTATTATCTGATTTACATGCTTTTGATAATTGATAGCGGTTGTTTGGGAGCCTGGATTGGTAAAAAGATCAGAAATTGATTCTTCTGGAATTTGTATATTGAATAGTTTTTCAACTGAAATTCTGTTGGACTCATCGAAAACAGGATTTTTTTGTTATAAACTTTTAAGTAATATCATACTTTTGACACAAATGAGGTTTAATATGAATTGTGAGATATAATAATCAGATATTTTACTATACCAATTATGGAGGCTTTATGAAAAAACTGTCTATTCGGAGCATCACTCAAGTATTGTTTTTTGTTATTGTTTTGGCGGTTACTTATTCAAAAAATGCAACAGAATTAGGGTTGACGCCCATACCATTTATTGGTGGTGTATCTTTGCACGCCATTTGTCCCTTTGGGGGGGTTGAGACGTTTTACACTTTTATCACTGGCCAAGGATTCATTAACAAAATACATGACTCTACAATGGTAATGTTTGTTCTGGTACTTGCTGGCGGTGTATTGTTTGGAAGTGCTTTTTGCGGATTTATTTGTCCTTTGGGAACTATTCAGGAATGGGTGGGCAAAGCCGGGAAAAAACTCTTCCCAAAGCATTATAATCAGATAATACCGAAGAAATGGGATTATAAGCTTAGATATCTCAGATATGTCACCCTTATTGCCGTGGTTTACTTTAGCAGTATGACATTTAAACTGGTCTTTGCTGATTATGATCCATATTTTGCGCTTTTCAATTTTTACGCTGGCGAAGTCGCTTTCACTGCCATAGTAGTTTTGGCAGTGGTTCTGATAAGCTCACTAATAGTCGAAAGGCCCTGGTGCAAGTACCTGTGTCCATTTGGTATCATTATGGGGCTGTTCAACAAAATAAGAATCTTTAAGATTGTTAGAAACAGTGACACTTGCATTAATTGCAAAAAATGTGACAGGGTATGCCCTATGAATTTGATTATTTCAGACAAAAAAGTTGTTTCGAACACTTCTTGTATCAGTTGTTTGGCATGCACATCGGAGAATGCATGTCCAATTGGAGATACGATGATTATGAAGCTGGGAGGTGTCAGTAAATGAAAATTGACAGTAAGATTATAGCGATTGCAATGGTTGTCATGATATTGGGTGGTGTTTTCACTGCAGATGCACTGGGGATCTGGAAACCGGAGAGTCAAAAGACACCTGCTAAATTTAGTTCAGGTGAGTTTGCTGGCGCTTATAATCCTGAAGACATTCGCGGATCCTATAGTTTTGGAGACATTGAGAATTCTTTTGATGTCAGTGTGGAAACCTTGGCAGATGCTTTTGGCATAAATAGCACAACAACAGATATATATCGATTCCAACTCAAATCCTTGGAAGAAATCTATATTGATTTGGAGGACGATCAAGAAATCGGGACTGGATCAGTCAAATATTTTGTAGCATTGTATACCGGGGTGCCCTACACAGAAGAAAGTGATAACTTACCATTGCGAGCGGTTGAGATTCTTTTTGAAGAGGGTAAAATCGACACTGAACAGAGAGATAAATTGATGAAAATCGTCATTGATACCAGTTTATACCTATCACCTGTGACAGAAAATGATTCCAATCCAGAACCATCCGAATCAACGGATGAACATGAGGCTGAAAAAATCATAAATGGCAATACCATTATAAATGACCTATTGAATTATGGTATTACAGAATCTCAATTAATTGAAGTGTTGGGAGAAATGCCGGCTTCAAAAAACATGAAGATACGAGACTTCTGCACGGAAAAAGGCCTTTCATTCTCAGAAGTCAAGAATAAATTGACAGAACTATTAAACTAAGTCTAGCTATCAGTTAAACCGAGCTTTCCTTGATTGGAGGGCTTTTTTTTGTTAGAATAACAAGACATGTGAATACATGATGACGAATAAAGAGGTCAGCATGAGAATATTATTGGTTAGACCACCTAGAATCAAACAAGCAATAACACTAAGCGATATGATGTTTAGTGAGCCCTTGGGTCTTGAAATGTTGTATGCATTGCTTATTGACGAGCATGATGTGGAAATATTTGACATGATGTGTGATAGAGACACACTGGAAACCAAGCTTAAAGCCTTCAAAGCAGACATGGTTGGTGTGACAAGTCTATGCATCGATGTCGATGAAGTTTTACGACTCACCAGGCAGGTAAAATCAAGCAATAGCGATATTGTTACAATGGTTGGGGGAACCCAAGCTTATTTGAATCCTAAATCCTTCTTGGATGATTCTGTGGATTATATATTCAAGTTTACGACTCGAGAAAATGCAAGTAGTTTTTTTAATGAGATGACCACTAAGGCACACGCAAAAAAGGATATTTCAGATATAAAGGGTATATTGGCCAAAACCTCCGGATACTTGGGAGAAGGTGAAATAGGCAGGAATGAGTACATACTGCCCAACAGGGAATCAACAGCGAAGTATAGGAAACACTATTCCTATTTTGGATACAAACCAGCTGCGATTATGCAGATATCACATGGCTGCGATAAAATGTGCAGATTCTGTCTAAGATGGCGGATAGAAGGCCATGTGGCAGTTGAGTTCAGTGAGGAACTCATTGAAGCTGATTTGCTGAGCATCAAAGAATCTACTGTCATGTTGTTTGACAATGACATATTTGGTGCAAGTGGAAGGGTGGATCGATTTATTGGTATTTTGGATCGGAATAGCATTGAAAAGAATTTTATCGCCTATGCGTCCGTTGACAGCATTCTCGGAAGTATCGAAACACTAAAAAGGTTTAAAAATCATGGATTAAAAGCGCTTATCGTAGGTTATGAGTCTTTTTCTGAAGAAGATATGTGTTACTATACAAAAAAAGCAAGCATTGAGGACAACATCAGAGCTTCCATTTTAATGAAAGAGTTGGACATAGATGTGTGGGCATCATTTATGGCACACCCTGACTGGACCAAGGATGATTTTAGAAAATTAAGGATGTATATCAAAAAACTATCTCCACAGGTAACCTCATTGAGTCCACTGACACCGTTTCCCAATCTCCCACTATACAAAGAATATGAGAAGAGATTGCTGTATAAGTTGGATGACTATGAGAAGTGGAGTTTTGCACAAGTGATGATCAGACCTGGAAAGATGCCCCTGAAGTCTTATTATCTGGAATTATTGGCAACAAATCTATACATTAATCTTTTTATCAATAAACCAACAGAAATGTTGAAAAGATACGGATTGCCGAGTATGTTTAGATTGCTCAAAGGGTCTATATCCACTGTTATAAAGTATCTGAGATTATCTAAAAACAGGGCTAAATGAATATTTATCCGATAAAAAACAGTTCTAAGACTCCCTCTTCATAAGTGGGAGATGAGCACTGTAGAGTCCCTGGATAACGNNGATAACGGTTTCTAAGGTTCAGATGACGTATGAAACGCCACCTGAATCCTAGAACCCTGTTGATTTTTGACATTTCACGACAACATCCATATAATGGTATTGAAATAGAAATATCATATGATGATTATCTAAAGGGGGACAAAAATTGAAGGAAAAAATGCACCAAATAATGACATTGCTTAAAGAGCAAGGCGTTGAATATGCTGACATTAGAGTCAATGAGATTGTCACAGAGAGCATATCAACCGAAAATATGAAAGTCCAACGAATGAGTACAGGAAGAACCAGGGGTTATGGCATCCGGGTTTTTTTGAATGGGAGCATGGGCTTTTCATCATCCCAGGAT
>DMAP01000243.1 GCA_003446975.1 Clostridiales bacterium
ACATTCTGCCTTTCTATGGCATTATAGTACCAAGGTCTACTTGCCGGGTCGAAGTTTTCCGGTTGGATCCAATCCAATGTATTGATTACCTTATTTTCTTTATTAGCAAAAAAAAGCACGCTAAAGGCTTCTGATCTCAATAGCTTGCTTTTTAAGTAATCTGATATTTTTTCCTCATCTGCGGGAAGCCTGGTGATAAAATCCGCAGCATCCAGCATCTTACTGCTGTTCATATCAAAGTATAGACTAATCCTTTCGGACAAATCATCTGTCTTATATCTGGTTACAGTTTCTATTTCGTCCCTGATTCTTTGATCTACTTTATTGTATAGGTATACGAAAACCGATGTGAGTAAAATAAATAAAGATAACGAAATGAGCAGAAATCTTTTATAAAGCGTCCCCATATTGATACCCCAACAAATGTTTTACTGACTTGTAATTATAATTATACACTATTTGTGAAAAAAACAACAGCTTTTGGCTGTTGTTTTTTAATGCTTCTATTCATTATTTGATACATAACATGCATCATCATTGGCTTTAGATGTATATCCTTGTCCAATGTCAGCAGGATGGACTTTATGCTTTTCGTCAGGAGCAGAAATCTTGAGAGAAATCATGGCACCCATAAAGCTGATGGCAGCTGACGCCATGTAACTATACGTGTATACTCCTGTCACATCTCTTACTATACCGCCTAATAATGGTCCTAAAACGCCACCGATTCCCCACGCCGTTATTACCATTCCATAGTTCATACCAAAATTCTTCATACCATAGTAGTTGCCTGTCATTGCAGGGAACACTGTCAACATTCCTCCGAAAGTGAATCCAATTGCTGCAATACTAATCATCAGGGTCAGTGGCGTTGTGAACAATGGCTTTGCTGCGAAAAACACAACCTGTATCATGAACATAAACAGTAATGATCTTTTTCCACCTATTTTGTCCATTATTACACCCCAGCTGATACGTCCAAAGGCATTGAAAATGGCGTATATGATGGTTAATGTGAAAGCTGCTTGTATGCCAGCCTGTTCTAGACCAATATTAGATAACTGTCCGATAACCAAAAGACCTGCAAATGTTCCAAAGCAAAGCATTGTCCAAAGCATGAAAAACTGCTTGGTCTTGATCATTTCTCTCCAGTGGTATTCCTTTGCCGCAACCGGCTTTTTACCTGGAACATCCTTGCTAACATAATTTGCTGGAACAGGAGCACAATAGCCTTCAGGTGGATTCTTAATAAACTGAGCTAATAGCATGATGCCGATAAAGAACCCTATTCCCAAAGCGTAGAAAGTGATACTAATACCAAAATTATCCAGCAAGTAGGTTGTTAGAGGTGCCACATATACCGGAGCCAGTCCAAATCCACTGACCACCACCCCCGAAACAATGCCTCTTTTACTTGGATGGAACCATTTAATGGCTGCCGGTGTCGGTGCCGCATAGCCTGTCCCCATGGCCATACCAAATATAATGCCAAACCCGATTGTCAATGATAGTAATGTCAGAAAATAGCCTGCAAATATAAATCCGATTCCTGCCAATATAGCAGATGCCATGATAATCGGTCTTGGACCAAGTCTATCTTGAAGCTTGCCTCCAGGCATCATGGAGAATGCAAATACCGCACATGCCGTCATATAAGGCAGCTGCGTCTGTGTTGCTGTCCATCCGTATTGCGTGATTAGGGCCTTGGAGATAACACCCCAGGCATACAGTGTTCCCAACATGAGATTCACGCCGAGACCTGCAAATAATACAATTAATCCTCGATTCTTGGTTGCGTTCATTTTAAAACTCCTTTAAACATAAATTAAATTGGTATAACAAAATAATGCCATCATTGATTTCGGTAGCCTTGTTGTGCCTATTCAGTTGTGTGTTTGTTTGAAGTTGCTGGACCCAAGATGAGTTTCTTGAACAGCATTTTGAATGATAAGAAAATTAAGAAGTGAAAACGTTACCTTGATATTTTACAGTAATTGACCCTTTTGTGTCAATTGTTTTGTAATTAAAATGCATTGTTCATGTTTGAATGAAAAACCGCTGAAAACTCAGCGGTTTTTTGCTATATCTGCTTTATAGTTCCTTTTCTATAGGCGTCCAACAAGTTGTTCAATATTTCGATATTGGCTTTGATTTCACTTCCTACGTCTGTATCCGCCACCAGAAGTCTTCTCTCTTCCTCTTTGACATATACCTCTTTGGGAAGCATATCGGCGTTTTCTTTGATAGATGCCTCATGCGTTTCGAAAGGTTCATGGGAGACTAATATCACGCCCTGTGAATTGAATATCAGGGTGTATCCCGCTATGCCAGTCACCGATTGGTAGGCCTTTGAGAATCCGCCGTCGATTACGAACATCTTGCCATGACCCTTGACAGGATTCTCGCCTTTCTTGGTTTTTACAGGTACATGACCGCAGATGATTCTTCCTTTTTCAAGGCTTAATCCGAACTCATCCAGGATCTTTTCACAAGTATCAAGTTGATCTCTTATCTTGAAGTAATGGTTATATGTTTCTTTGTGGGTCTGCTTATCCGCAACAAAATACCGCTCAAAAGTGGTCATCCTATCTTTGCCAAACAATGGCGAAAAGGAGCCGCACCAAGCATACCACGTCAGATCCTTGTCAAAGTAATTGCTTTCTTCGTGCTTATTGAAAAAGGCCTCCCTCAGCTGTGTATCGAAATAGTCGCATAGGGATTTGCCGGAATAGTTCTTCCCAGCAATCGAAAAGCTTGAGAACTCTCCATCCTCATTGAATGGCACACAGGCATGATATAAGAGATTGCTGTTGCATATCAGATAGACGCTTCCCTTAGTATACAGAAACTCCGCGTGCTGCTGAAGTTTCTCTGAATTCCTGAAGCTGATTAAAAGATTGTTCATGACTTCTCGCTCTTCCTCTGTCAGACTGTAGGGGGCCTCTGAGTTAAGTGTTGGAAAGCAGTTGTCTTTCATCGGGTAGATCTTGCCGTCAATCATAACCTGCGCTCTGTCCTCTGACAGCTTGTCCATAAACAATCTGTCTGCCATCCTATAATCTGGTTGTCTCTTTATGATCTGCCCTTCCAGCTTAAATTGGATGATGGCGATAGCTTTCTCCATCTTTGACATCAGTTGAATGTCTTTTTCCTTAAAATTGTGCTTGCCTTTGAGAATCGGTTGGAAAAATTCCGCTGGGTCGTCCTTGTAGACCTCATTGGCGAATTGAGACAAGGGCATGAGATTGATGCCGTAGCCATCCTGAATGGTCTCAAGATTGCCATATCTCAGTGATATCCTGACCACATTGGCTATGCAAGCCTCTGATCCCGCCGCCGCACCCATCCACAATATATCGTGATTTCCCCATTGTATATCCACATCGTGATGGGCCATCAGGTCGTCAAGAATCAGATGGGCTCCCGGTCCTCTATCAAATATATCACCGACTATATGAAGCCTGTCCACCACAAGCCTCCTGATAACATCTGAAAGGGCCATAATAAAATCATCAGCCCTGTCTGTCCGGATAATGGTTTTTATAATCTCGCCATAATATCTTTTTTTTGATTCCAGATCTTCCTGTTCCTGCACCAGTTCCTCTATAATGTAATTAAAACTTTTAGGCAGAGCTTTCCTGACCTTGGATCTGGAGTATTTATAAGCAGCTTTCCTCAATACAAGAATTTGTTGATAGATGGTTTCCTGATACCATTTTTCGTCTACCAGTCCTTGTTTTTTTAGGAAAATCAATTTCTCTCTAGGGTAATAAATCAATGAAGCCAGTCTTTCCTTGTCTGATGGGGTCATCTGATCGCCAAATGTCTCGTTGATTTTACGTTTTACTGTTCCTGATGCGTTTCTCACTACATGGGTGAAGGCTTCGTATTCCCCATGGATATCTGTCAAAAAATGCTCGGTTCCTTTTGGAAGATTCAGTATTGCGCTAAGGTTGATGATTTCTTTGCTGACTTCGTCTATGTTGGGAAACTGCTTTGCCAACAGCTTGTAGTAAGGAAGAAGTTCCATTCTGACCTCCTGGAAATCAATTATTCCCTATTATTATATACTACATGAGATTAATTTAACAGTTATTGCTATTAACGTACTATTGTTCCTTACAGACATCAACCCAAGTGGCTTTGGTTACCTCCGCCAAATAATCCACATCGATTTTGACAGCTGTATTTCCACCACCGCCTGCAGGATAGACATAATCAAATATCTTCAAAGACTCATCCAAATAGATATCTAATGGCTTGCTCAGTCCAAAGGGGCAAACGCCACCTACAGGATGGCCTGTTGCTTCTTCCACATCTTCAAGTCCAATAAACTTTGCTTTCTCCTTGAAGGTATCTTTGAATTTTCTATTATCCAGTTTTACGTCTCCCTTAGCCAGCAGCAATATATCTTGATCTTTTAGTCTGATCGCCATGGTTTTGGCTATTCGGGCTGGCTCAACGCCAAGTGCCTGGGCTGCCAACTCGACTGTCGCAGTAGAAGTTTCCATCTCAATAACCTTCAATGGCAAGTTTTCATCAATGAAGTGCTTTTTTACCGTTTCTATGCTCATGCTCTACCTCCTGAAATCATAGGTGTATCTTAATATATTTTTAAAAATATTTCAAGGGTTTGAAATCGATGCCTAGTTCTATTGATAATATATTTTATTTGACTTTAATTATCATTTAATGTATAATTAATTAATATAATTTAATAACAAAGTTGTTAAGGATGTGAAACAAATGAAAACAATTCGTAACAAATTAGTGGGAGCTAATCCTCCTGAAGCTTGGGCAATTGCTTCATCATATGACCAGAACACTTGCGTTTCAAAGCCTTCAGAGGAATCAGTAATCGATTCAAAACTATGGGTTGATGAAAATCAAAAATGAATAATTCCAAGTGACCTCCATTTCGGGGGTCACTTTTATGTTTATTATTTTTATATTAATGGTATAATAAGTATTATCGTTGAAAAGAGGACTGTGATGAAGCTAAAACAAGCAATTCTATTTTTCCTAATAATCGCTGTATTTGCGTTGAACGGTTGCGTTGCCAACACAGAGGAAAATATCAGTCAGCTCAGAAAAGAGCTCAATGCTGAAAGAAATAAAACTCAAACCCTTGAATCAAAACTGATGGAGTACAGCGAAACAATCAATGACCTAAGACTTGAAGTCAAGGACAAGGAAAAGATAATCAGCGATTTTGAAGAAAGCCTGCTGATAACCGGACCTGTTCAGGGCAATTCTCTTCTTACGGAAGCGCTAAACGTCATAGAAATCATGGCCAACTATGATATTGCAACTCTTAATGCTTTTGTAAGTCCTGTCAGAGGCGTGAGATTCTCTCCTTATGCCTATGTGAATGAGAACGATGATATTCTTTTTTTCCCTGGAACCGGACTAATAAATCTCTTCAATGATCCTACTGAACATATTTGGGGTAGCTACGATGGCAGCGGCGAACCAATAGAACTCACTTTTTCCGACTATTACATGCGGTTTGTCTATGACCAAGATTTTGCCAACCCTCATATGATTGGCATCAATCAAGCCATCGGCACAGGAAATACCTTAAACAATCTAACGGATGTATATCCAAATGACGCTTTTGTAGAGTTTCATTTCACAGGATTCGACCCTCAATATGAAGGGATTGATTGGAGAAGTCTGACCCTGGTCTTTAATAATGACAATGGTACTTGGTATCTTGTTGGGATTGTCCATAGTGAATGGACCATTTAATTATTGGTAACTGATAAACAAAAGGGTAGAGATTATTGTTCTCCACCCTTTCTTATATTATTGTAGATGATATTGCACTGCTCTTTCACACGATTTGCTCGGGCATAGTTTTTGCCAACCCACTCGGCAAGGGGCGGCATCAGATCATTTAATGTCAATCCTCCCTCCTCCATGTAACGGTTGATACCAAAAACTTCCTGATCATAATCCGGCATTCTGTCAATCTGGGATTTCTTGCTATTCTTAAGACAGACTTTCTGGCATAAATCGCATCCAACCAGCCTGTCAGTCATTAAAGATTTATATATTTCAGGGACTTCTATACCGGTAAGCATGTAATGTCTCAGGCACTGATTTCTGTCTAGTTTGTAGGGCTTGTTTAGCGCTTGTGTTGGGCATGCGTCAATACATAGTTGGCAGCTGCCGCAGTCTGTCATTACCAAATTCAATCCGTCCCATTCGATTTCTTCGTAGATGCCGAGAGCAATCATGATAAATCTGCTTCCAAACAGTTCGTTGTGGATAATGCTGTTCTTGCCGTAGAATCCTATTCCGGAAAGATTGGCCAAAGATTTGAGATGGGTATCCTTGAGGATTTTTATCCTGCCTGTCACAGCCAATTCTTGCAACAAGGGATTGTAATGTTTGTAATATTTATTGGCAAAATAATAGTAGGGTGAAATGCTCATGCAGCCATCCGGCAATATAGGATAATCCAAATTGTAATGGAAGGCGATGATGGACACACCGGTCATCTCATGGTCAAATTCTTCAAAATACAGATGCTGAGAGATTGGATTATCCTTATTGATTTCTTTCCAATGTCTTATGTCCTCTATTTTGATGCTTTTTATCAGGTTTGGTGCTGTTTCGTCTGCTATTTTTTTTATATCCGGCAGTATCGACATCTTATGCTCCTATTGGTACATCTCATCGATGCGTTTTTGAAGCTCATCATTTTCCAGGAAATCATCAAAGTCTGTCAGCGTATCATAAAGTCCTGCCGGTGTGATTTCAAAAATTCTGTTGGCTATGGTGTTGATAAATTTATGGTCCTGAGATGAAAACATCATGGTTCCCTTAAAGGCAATCAGGCCATCGTTTACCGCTTGTATGGATTCCAGATCCAAATGGTTTGTCGGTTCGTCCAATATGAGCACATTGGCGCCTGACACCATCAACTTGGAGAACATGCATCTAACCTTTTCACCACCTGACAACACTGAAGCTTCCTTTAGCGGCTCTTGCTCGGAAAAGAGCATTTTCCCTAAAAAACCTCTTATGTAGGCCTCGGATTTTTCTATGGAGAACTGTCTCAGCCAATCTATCAGATTCAGTTTCACACCTTCGAAATATTCGCTGTTGTCATTGGGCAAATAATCAACTTTGGTAGTGATTCCCCATTTGTAGGTGCCTGAATCCGGCTCCATTTCGCCCGCAAGAATTTTGAAAAGCGTTGTTTTTGCCAAATCATTTTTACTGAGCACCACTACCTTATCCCCTTTGTTGAGGGTAAATGAAATATTGTTCAAAACCTTCTGGCCTTGTATGGTCTTGGTTAATCCTTCAACAGCCAGTATGTCTTTGCCCGCCTCTCTTTCCGGTGTGAACCCGACGAAAGGATACCTCCTGGTGGAAGGCATAATGTCTTCTATATTGATCTTGTCCAGTAGTTTTTTTCTTGAAGTGGCCTGTTTTGCCTTTGATGCGTTGGAGCTGAATCTGGCGATAAAGCTCTGAAGTTCTTTGATCTTATCTTCTTTTTTCTTGTTCTGCTCTTTTAGAAGTCTCGACATCAGTTGGCTTGATTCATACCAAAAGTCGTAGTTTCCCACATACATTCTTATTTTTTTAAAGTCTATATCCACCATGTGCGTACAGACTTTGTTGAGAAAATGCCTGTCATGTGATACGACAATAATTGTCTTTTCGTAATCTGGCAAGAAATCCTCAAGCCAGTTGATTGCCCTGAAGTCAAGGTGATTGGTGGGCTCATCCATCAACAGAATATCCGGATTACCAAAGAGGGACTGGGCTAGCAATACCTTGACCTTGTCCGAAGGTGGAATGTCCTTCATTATTTTATCGTGATATTTCTTATCCACTCCCAAACCTGTCAGGAGCTTCTCCGCCTCTGTTTCAGCTTCCCAACCGTTCAACTCGGCAAATTCACCCTCCAGTTCAGAGGCCTTGATGCCATCCTCATCAGAAAAATCCGGCTTCATATAGATTTCATCTTTTTCCTTCATAATCTGGTAGAGTCTCTTGTGTCCCATGATGACTGTCTCCACCACGTTGTACTCGTCGTATTCAAAATGGTCCTGTTTCAGTACCGCAAGCCTTTCACCTGGAGTGATATGAATATCTCCCTTGTTTGGGCTAAGTTCTCCTGACAGCATTCTCAAAAAGGTAGATTTGCCCGCACCATTCGCACCTATAACACCGTAGCAGTTGCCAGGTGTGAACTTCAAATCCACATCCTTGAATAATTCTTGTCCGCCAAAGCTCAATCCTAAATTTGTTACTGTTATCAATGTGATCTCCTTTAACATTCTATAGTTTGCAGCACAGTTCTGCATGATTGTTTGTCCAAGAAAAATATCACATAGTTTCCTATGCAATATTATCAGCTAAAGCATTATACACTTTTATCGGGTAAATTCAAAGGATTTTTTATGAATCAGGAATTTTAATCACAATAGTTCCAGCAGAACTATAAGAAGTGCCAAAGCTGTCAGTACAACTGTGAGCCAAGCCCGAATCTGTTTGGCTCTGTTTTTTTCCATCGGTCTATAGTAAGGCTTCAACTCTCCCTTGCAAAAGATGCATTCAACCATGTGGTCCAAGACGTCCTTATCACAATGGGGACAAGTAGTCAAATGGTTCTCATAACCTGTTTTTGATTTTTTCATTCTCATAGTGACACCTTCTCAACTACTTCAACCAAAATTTTGTTGAAAAGAGAATAAAGATCAGGAAAGCACCCACAAAAACGAGACCAATCACAAGACCTGCAAACAAAGCTGTCCTCATTAGCTGGAATGTTTCTTTTTTTGTCAGAAGCAGCTCTTCACCGGCACCTGAGTCGATTCTTCTTTTGTCTCTAGTTTGCCATGGAGCGCCTTCGAAATTCATGTCAGCAACTACTCTGCCGTCATCTCTGAATTCATCTTTTTTCTTCACTTCAATCATATCCTTTATGGCTAAATTTTTCAAGTGTACAAATGACAAGCAACCAAATGTCCCTTTTCGATTTCGAGCATCTGAGGATCTTGATGCTTGCAAATTTCCATGCAATGTCTGCATCTTGTGTGAAACTTGCATCCTGACGGTGGGTTTGCTGGCGATGGCATAGTTCCCTCTAGAATAATCCTCTCTTTTTTTATGTCCGGATCAGGTACAGGTATCGCGCTGAACAAAGCCTGGGTGTAAGGATGCAGTGGGTTTCCGAATATGGTTTTTTTATCCGAATACTCAACAATGCTCCCTAAATACATGACACCAACAGTATCTGAAATATGCTCCACAACAGAAAGATCATGAGATATGAACAGATATGTCAGGCTGTACTTTTCCTGAAGCTCCATCAGAAGATTAAGTATCTGAGCTTGAATGGAGACGTCTAGGGCTGAAACCGGTTCATCGCAAACGATAAAATCAGGATTTAGGGCGATGGCTCTAGCGATACATATCCGTTGTCTCTGTCCCCCAGAGAACTCATGAGGATATCTGTCCTTGTGATAAACCTGGAGACCGCAATCCAACATGACCTTTGATATATAGTCGTCAAAATCTTCCTTGGGCACCAGTTTGTTGTCTCTTACAGCCTCTCCGATGATTTCTCCTACCGGCATTCTCGGAGAGAGACTGGAATAGGGATCCTGAAAAATTATCTGTATTTTGGGTCTTATGGCTTTAAGCTCTCTTCTATTCAAAGCATGAATATCGATGCCGTTGAATAGAATCTCTCCATCTGTTTTATTTGTCAGTCTTAAAATAGTCTTGCCTACTGTGGTTTTTCCGCATCCGGATTCTCCAACCAGACCCATGGTTGTGCCTCTTTTTATACTGAAGGAAATATCATCCACAGCCTTGACAAAGAATTTAACCTTGGCAAAAAGCCCAGATGATATGGGATAATATGTTCTTAGATTCTTGACCACAATGATGTTGTCATCTCTTATTTCAGTCATTTTGGTCCTCCTTGTTGTCCAGATACTGATAACAGGTCACCATATGGGTTTCGGAGACAAATATTTCAGGAGGATAAGCGCCTTCACAAGCTTTGAATGCCTTGCTGCATCTATCTCTGAAATAGCAATAGTCAGGCATGTCCACAGGATTCGGAACCGATCCGGGTATACTGTATAATTTGCCGGATTTTTTGCCTCCTACTCCTGGGATGCTCGCCATCAATCCGATGGTATAAGGATGCATAGGATTGTGGAATATCTCTCCGACGGTCCCTTTTTCGATGACCTTGCCTGCATACATAACAACCACATAGTCAGCCATTTCAGCTATAACACCAAGATCGTGTGTGATCAGCATGATGCTGCTGTTGATCTTTTCTTTTAAATTTCTGAGCAAATCCATTATCTGGGCTTGTATGGTCACATCCAGCGCGGTTGTGGGCTCGTCGGCAATAATCAGCTTAGGGTTGCAGGCCAGTGCCATGGCAATCATGACCCTCTGACGCATTCCACCTGACAATTCATGGGGAAACATCCTATAGACACCCTCCCCATTGGCTATGCCGACTACTTCCAGCATTTCAATCGTTCTATTCTTGACTTCATCATCTTTCATATGAGGATTATGCAGTTCAATTACCTCGTCGATTTGGAGACCAATTCTAAAAACAGGATTGAGGCTGGTCATTGGCTCCTGAAATATCATTGATATCTCATTACCTCGTATGTGCTGCATTCTATCTATTGGCGTTTTTGCGATATCAAAGACAAAGTTCCCGGCATCAAATCGGATTTCTCCTTCAACAATCTGTCCCTGGGGTCTCTGGACCAGCTGCATGATGGACAGGCTGGTGACTGACTTCCCGCATCCTGATTCTCCGACGATACCAACAGTCTTTCCTTTTGGTACATCAAAGGATATTCCGCTAACCGCTTTTATGACACCTATATCTGTAAAAAAATAGGTATGGAGATTCTCCACCTCCAATACGTTCTTTGTGTTTTTCATTACTGAACTGTATTCAGACTCCGGTACATTGGTCCGCTGATGCTTTGCTTCCAACGCATCCGTGATTCGTCTATTTTCCTTTGAGATGCGTCTGACTTCGCGGCCGGACATGTAATTGGCGTCTTTGGTTTTTTTAGTTGAATCTTTCTTATCGCTCATGCTTCACCTACCGTTTCATTTTGGGGTCAAAGGCGTCTCGCAAACCATCCCCCACAAAGTTGAATCCTAAAACCGTCAGTAAAATCAACAATCCCGCCGGTATCCACACAAACCAGAAATTGGTCATTTCGTAGGCTGTGGTTACACCGCTGATAATGTTGCCCCAGGATGCAAATGGAAATTTGACCCCCAAACCTAAAAAGCTCAATGTTGACTCATAAAGAATGACGCCACCAAGTCCCAGTGTGGCTAGGACGATCAATTGTGGAATAACATTGGGCACCAGGTGTTTGAAGATGCGTCTGGAAATACTCAATCCTGTCGCTTCAGCCGCCAACATGAATTCTTGCTCCCTAAGGGATAATATCTGACCTCTAACCATTCTTGCGATTCCCGGCCAGCTCATGATGCCCAGAATCAACATCAGATAGTAAATTCTAAGTTGCGGATCCACATCTAATTTGTCCATAACCGAACCGATTATAATCAGGATTGGAAGAAATGGTATGCAGAAAAACACATCTACAATTCTCATAATCAGCATGTCAACCCATTTCCCAAAATATCCTGCCAACCCACCCATAATTACACCTAGGATGGTTTCCAGCAAAACAACTATGAAGCCAATCATCAAAGAAATCCTGCCACCGTACATTAGCCTTGTCAACACATCCATTCCATGTTTGTCTGTTCCCAGCCAGTGATTGGATGAGGGTTGCTCATGCATTGAAATCAAGTGGGTTCTTGTTTCTGTTTTCACTGTGTAGACATTGTTGATTCGAGTAATGTCGTACACTACATCATTTCCGGAATCATCAGGATATATAAAATTAGTCACACCATCTACGATAGCTTGCTCCAATGCGGTCTTGAATTCAATGGTTAAGATTACATCCGTCGATATTGGTCTGACAGCCATTTGAGAAATAAGGGCGTATTGTTCTCTTTCGCTTCCAACAATTTTGTAAACAGAAGCTACATTTTCATCTTCTTCAATCTGATAGGTATCCCCTTCAAATGAAAAGGATAGGGAATCCCCGGTTTTAAGTGTTTTCTCCAATAAAAACTTGAATTCAAAGCCAAGATCTTCATTGGAACTGACACCATCAGCAATCAGCAGTGATTCTATGGCCACATCCTTAATTGTTCCCAACACATAATCCCTGCCTTGTCTGGTCAGCGTGTATTGCTCACCTCCAATGACAAAGTTTGTCTGCTCGGCATCTATTGCCTCCCTGATTGCCATTTGAAGTTCTTCTTCAAATACAAGTCCATCCTCTAAAGGTGTCAGACTCATAACGCCTCTGATATAGGTTATTTGTGCCTTTGGATCTGTGAGAACCACCCTGTAAAAGTCTTCGGCTTCCTGGATGATTCTATATTCCTCACCATCATGGGTAAAGAAGGAATCACCTCGGTTTCTTGCCAAGATGAATCTCGCATGGGCCGCATTGCCATAGGTCATGCCCTCTGCCACTGTATAACGAAATTCATTATTTATTGTCACACTGACATATTCTTTGGACATGTTGCCAATATATCTGAATACCTGTGACTCGCCGTAAGGAGTCAATAATCCACCTAAAAATGAGAACAGGAACATGAACGTAATAATAACAAAGCCGATTATGGCCAATCTGTTCCTTAGAAATCTTCGGACAACCAGCATGCCGGGGGATAACACCTTTACACGTTGCACATCTGATAATCCATTGTCTATATCAGTATATTCCGTTTTCTTATCTATTCTGTTTTCTCTATCTTTATCCATCATATACCCCCTAACTAATCCTAACTCTAGGGTCAACAACAGCATAAAGAATGTCTGCGATCAATGTCCCTAATATGGTCAGCACAGCCATGAATACCATATAGAACATGGTAAAAGGAATATCTCCACTAACCATAGCGCGATAAGCAGTATAACCAATACCCTCAATCTGGAAAAGCGTCTCAGTAATCAATGCCCCTGCAAACAATCCCGGCAGTGATCCTCCCAGGATTGTGACTAAAGGAATCAGCGTATTTCTGAATGCATGATAATTGATGACTCTCTTTTCTGATAAGCCTTTTGCTCGTGCTGTCCTTATGAAATCAGCATTTAGAACCTCCAGCATATTGGTTCTCGTGTATCTCATCAAGCTACCGATACCAATGATGGTCAATGTCAGGACAGGCAGGAAATAGTGCCTTGCCAAATCCAAAAATCTTCCAATGCTATCCAATTGCATGTAGAACCTGCCTACTGTTCCATATAAAGGAAACCAACCCAGCCAGACAGAAAAAATCAATTTCAGAACTGTTGCGAAGAAAAATGTCGGTAGTGATATACCCAGTAGAGCCACAACGGTAATCCCATAATCCATTCGACTGTATTGCCTTCTTGCTGCCAGTATTCCCAATGGCACTGCTATGCCTATTTCAAGCATGAAAGCTATTGAGCCAAGAACAAATGAATACCATATGACCTCAGCGAATTTTTGTGTTACAGGCACATTGAACTGCCATGAATCACCGAAATCTCCTCTAACGGCACTCTTGAGCCATTGTAAATAGCCAGGTACAATACCTTTGTCCATCCCATAGGTCTCATTGAGCTGAGCCAACCACTCCGTATAGCTTTTCGCACCCGGCAATTGTGAAAGCATTCTTGCTTGAGTCTCCACAAAAGAGGTGGGTATGCTTCTCATGATAATATAAATGATTAATGATACAAAAAACAGCAGTACCACTGAAATCAATAGTCTTTTAAGTACGTAACGTCTCATATGCTACCCCTTCCCGTTATATCAAATAAGCCCGCTCACTTGTAAGCGGGCTCATCAAATTTGTTAATGACTTATTGCATTTGAAGAAGCTCTAAGTCGTTCATCCATCCCCAGTAGGTAGTGATATCTGGAGTGACGGTATCCATCTTGATTCGTTGTGTACTAAATATAACCAGATTTTGTCTCTGATAGTTCGGTACCTCAACAGCCCAGTCCATAATGATATCCAGGGCTTGTTTGTAAGTAGCCTTTCTGAACGCCTGATCAGGGCTTTGCCTTGCT
>DMAP01000222.1 GCA_003446975.1 Clostridiales bacterium
CTAATGGCACCACCATCTCCGATAATGTTCTGGTCAATAATGTGGGCAATGCCTACCAGAGAGAAGATCACAACTTTCTTGAAAATGCCCCGAGCACCTATATCACTTGAAAGATGCTTTTCTAAAATGGCGCACATCACTCCAAGAATATAGTCAATCACCACAAAGGCGATCAGGGCATATAAAAATCCATCGTAACCTCCTAGAAACCAGCCAAGCCAACCACCAATGGCTGCAAAAGCCATTTGAATAAAAGTCCAAATATCTCTCATGTAATTTCCTCGCTTTCATTTTTGTGTATAAAAAAAATGCCCTATTTATAAGGCATCAGTTCTTATTCATAAACCCTGCTACTGCTAGTTTTATCTTTTGTTATCTTTCCGATGTAGTCACTAAGTCTTCCTTTTCCAATTCTTCCTCCGCTGTCCACTGTAAAATCAGTGTAGAATCCGTCCTTCCCAAACCTGTGAGTTATTTCAGTTATGAGTCCAAGGTTAGAAGAACCTTTATCACTAACGATTACTGCTTCGTCTCCAAGTATAAGTTGTGGTCTGAATGGCCCAGTGAAACTCTCGATCTTACCAACATACTGAAGGCTTAGAGCTATCTGGTTTGCATAGCTTTCTGCATCGGTTAGTGAGGTTCCTTCAGGCACATTTACATACAGAGTTTTATTAGCCTGTAAATTCCAACCGGTATAGGTTTCAACATCCCTGTAGACTTTAAGTGAGAAGTCTTGGTTGTGGACGCATACTCGCCTATAGGCTTCTTGATCATCCCGTACAATGCTTCTTGTAAAAATGTCTTTACCCCTGTAAAAGGTGTAGGTGGTATTTCTTGTAAAGCCAGCATAGTTGGATGAACCTATGACCACCGTTCCATCTACAAGTTCTTTTACTTGCCAACCATCCAGAGCCTTTAAAATCTCCATGATTCCTTCAAGACAGCTCATGTTCGCATCAAATTGATAGCCTGCATAAGTGCTGGTGTTTTCTACAAGCATCTCATCTGAGCTTATGTTCGCCCTAAACAGTATATCCTTCAAAATCTCATGAAGGACCATGTATGAGTATGAGTTCTCCTCATCAAAGCTCTGATCCCCTAGCGCTTTTCCGATTATGTTTCTACCATCCACACTGACAGCTTCAGATAGAAGAGAAAAATTGCTTCGATCCACATAGAACACTCCCATTGGGTAAGGTTCACTATCTCCCAAAACTAGTTCAAATTCCACCTTGCTACCAGGAGAAAGAAGGCTTGATTCTTCTGAAATGGCTACATTACCTTCATACTCAGGATTTTCATTTAAGGGATTATCAAGACTTAAGGTAAAAGAAGCAATAGGGGTATCCATGGAATGCTTAATGGAACCGCTGTTAAGGTATCTTTCCATTTCAAAAGCAAACTCATAGATTAATAGCTTATGGGTATCAGAGGTTCTATAGCTTCCCACGACACCAAATCCCTGAAGGATTTGAAGCTCCAGCTGCTTGATTGTAACATCAGGACTGATCTTTATAGGAGAGAGCCAGGTGGGAGAGCTATACTCCCCGTTTAATTTTTCTGAAGGTTTTCCGTAAAGTTCCTCACCAGTCAGATAAAAAAGTTGTCCTTCTGTCTTTGGAAACTGGAGAAAGTCAGGGTATTTTCCCTGACCTATAATTCCTGTTGTAGAGAAAACAAGTTCCATCTAATCACCTACTTCATCCTTATCCTCTGAAAGCTCAAGCTTCAGTTCATATCTTTTACCGCATTTAATGCAGACCACATAGTCTCTAATGGTCTCATAGTAAAACTCCTGACCACATTCGCATTTTATATTTCCTTTCTTCATCTAGATCCCCTCCCCAAGTACAAGCACAGCCTCAGCATTAAGAAGATAATTGGTACCCTTAGGTATCTCGTTGATATGGTGCCTTTTAATGAGCACGATATCTCCTTCTTGAAGAACTGTAGTATTGAACTTCATAATTGGAAGCAGGTAGCTTTGCCAATCGAAGAACTCCATGCTTCCATAGCCTTCTGTGATGTAGCAGTTAATTCTCAAATACTTTTGAGTGGTGTTGATATGGATATATCTATAGGTAGTTTCATTGGAGCTATATCCCAATCCGGTAACGTAATTGACCCATGCGTCTTCAGAGTTATCCTTTGTGGCAAAATCATAGTAGCTTCTGGCATAACCTTGCCTTGTCCTAAAGCTGATAACAAAATTAAAGCCTTCCTCAGAATAAAGCTCAACCATCCCGCATTGTCTCGTACTACTGATTGTTCCGGTGTGGAAGTAATGATTATTGATAACTTCAGTCCATTTTGCATAGGATGTTGGAATAACAAGGACATCAAGAAAACTAAATTCCTCGCTTGCATAGTTAAAATCTCCAAATTCGGTGAAGTAGTGGTCTGTGATCACATTACCATTTACCTTGACTTCTTGAATATCAGTGGTCTTAAAGTTTAGAAACAGCTTGTTGGCTGCGGCTTCTTCAGCTGAAACCACATACTCATAATACATATCTCCGTCAAAGGTCACAGGCAGAGAGCCAACACCTGTCCATATCAGCCTATCTACTGGGATGTCCAGTTTTCTATCCTTGAATGTTTTTCCAAAGTATCTGCTGCCTGTAGCCTCAATTCCAAGAACTGCATAGTTGCTGAACTGACAATTGAGCTTTCTGGTTCTAGCTACAGCATCTGTGGTAGCTGTGGCACTCATGCCAACATTGGGCTGACATAGATATTTGCTGGTTGATATGGCCAAGGTATTAGAGGGTACACTTCCTGCACCAGCAAGATAATCTCTAAGAGTCGTATACCATTCCCCACCATCTGTAAATTCATCAAACTCAACAAAAACTGTGGCATAGATATCTATGATTCTTACCGGTGTCTTTTCTATGGTTAGCTGATTTCCTTCAGCATCTGTTATCATGGCGTGTGTATTTATGTTAGTTGTAGTTTCACTGATACCAACCTCTGTTAAGATGTTTCCGTTATACTCAGTCGCTTCAAGTCTTATGGACTTGGTCCATTTGGAAACAGGAAATGCCCTGATCAGCTCTACGGTGGAGCAGGGTTTATTGCCCACTCGGTTAAACAGTGTTGTTCTGGTTGGATCCATGGTTCCACCACCAGTGCCAAATACAATCTGATCGAAGTAGCTGCTAAAAGCTACAAGTCTGGTATAAATCCTGTTAAGGACCATATTCTCAGCTTGGCCTCTTAATTCCACTTCACCTGTATCCACATTGGTTACTACAATGTCAAATCTATTGTGAAA
>DMAP01000195.1 GCA_003446975.1 Clostridiales bacterium
TTTCCATCGGTTATATAAAAGGTGCACAAGCCCCAATCATAGATAGGACTTTGGGAGAGATTGTCTATGTCAATCCGTTGCCTTCGGCAATGATACTAACTGGAATCGTTGTGGCAGTAAGCATAACCGCCTATGCACTAAGCTTGATTATTAGAATTCATGAGGCTTACGGTTCTATCGACTTGAATGAGATTTTGCGACCAAAGGAAGGTGATAGAATTGAATAGCACACACTTTCCGGTCTATATTCTTCTTATATTGTTGATTACTGCAATTGTCATACCTCTCAGAAAAGGAAGATATGACGGTCGTTTCAGAATTGAGATGTCTATAGCATTGGGATTGGCATTATTGTTATCTTTCATCATTTTTATGGATGTTTATAGGACGCAGGCATTTTATTACACTTTCGGCAGCTGGGATTCTGTCATTGGTATTCAATTCTTGGTGGATGATTTTTCTGCTTTGATGACACTGATTGTTTTATTTGTAGCGACATTGATCATCATCTATTCATTGCGCGACATCGAGCATGAAATTTATCAGGAGCAACTGTTCTCCTATTATTCACTGATTTTTCTGTTGCTTTTTTCAATGATTGGTATGATCTTTACCAATGATTTATTCAACATGTATGTTTTCATGGAAATTTTATCACTGACCTCATGTGGAATCATATCTATTAAAAGAAAAAAAGAAAACCTTCTAGCCAGCTTCAAATATTTGATGCTGGGAGCTATCGGTTCAGTTTCCATTTTGATGGGAATCGCGCTTTTGTATATGGTCACGGGCCATCTGAATATGCTTGCTGTTCGTGAAACCATCTCCACAGTGTGGCAGCTGTATCCGAGAAACATTTTGATAAGTCTCGGCTTTATATTGACTGGCTTGGGAATCAAGGCTGCAATTTTTCCCCTTCACATTTGGCTTCCGGATGCCCACTCCAATGCACCTACCCCATCCAGTGCTTTACTATCCGGCCTTGTGGTCAAGGTCTATGTATTCGCTATGGGCAAGATACTGTTCAGGGTTATCGGTCAAGATATAGTGAAAGCCATCCTAGTGCCTGATTATCTCACATATTTTGCAGCAACCAGCATGATTATGGGTTCGGTTTTCGCTATCGGACAAAAGGACATTAAGCGGTTGTTAGCTTATTCCAGCGTAGCGCAAATCGGTTATATTTTTCTTGGAATCGGTCTAGCGACAGAAATGGGATTTTCAGCAGGGTTGTTTCACGTTGTCTCTCATGCCCTAATGAAGTCCTCATTGTTTTTGAGTGCAGGTGCTGTTATTTATCAGACTGGCAAGCGTGATATCCGCGACATGGATGGAATCGGATATTTGATGCCTGTATCCATGGGGGTTTTTTCCCTAGCCGCTCTTGGCATGATTGGTGTTCCCGGAATAAATGGATTTATGAGCAAGTGGTATCTGAGCTTGGCTGTCTTGGATGCTGGCAAGCCTGTCTTTTTGCTGATCATATTGATTAGTAGTTTCTTGAACTCAATTTATTATCTACCCATTATCATATCTGCTTTTCTCAGAGATAGCAAAGAAAGGGTGAATGTCATGGTAATTGATAATCTTCCGAAATCCATGATGATTCCGATGGTTGCATTATCCATAGCCTGTCTTTTGACCGGTCTATTCCCCAATATTATAATGAACATTATCGAGAAAGCGGTTCCGACATTCATCCGATAATTTAGGAGTTTTAATGAAAAACAACAATATTTTATCCCCAAAGAAATTATTTCCAGATTTTTTTTGCGTTAATTGTATCATTGTCTTTATTATTTATCTGATCATGCTGGCAGTGTTGGTTCTTGCATCATCAATCGGTCTAGGTTTTTTGCCTGATTTTTTTAATGGCCCTAGAAATGTGATTGGAAAATTCATCACATTTTTAGCGGACTTCAAGCCGCTACCTCTTCTGGTTGTGTTCTTACCATTGTTTGGTGGTCCAATCGAAGCGCTACTGGGAAAGCGATCGGAAAATCTCAGAGATACCATGGTCGTCAACTCAACCTTTATTACCTTTCTTCTCATATTGCTGATGTATCCTCATGTGGTTCAGGGAGATCTGGCGTATACGATACAGGGCGTAATGGGATATGGATTGAGTTTCAAGGTTGATATGCTTAGCTACATAATGGCTGTCACTTCAGGAGTCCTTTGGTTTTTTGTCACCATCTACGCCCATGATTATATGGGTATCGAGTATCATAGAAACCGCTTTTATTTATGGATGTCCATCACTTTTGGTGGAATATTGGGCACAGTGATGGCTGGTGATCTGTTCACCATGTTTCTATTTTTCGAAATCATGACCTTCAGTTCTTACATGCTTGTGGCGCACAACCAATCCAGGGAGTCCATGCTGGCTGGCAACAGCTATATCTTTATGGGAGTTGCAGGTGGATTGTGCATACTCCTGGCTATGATCCTACTATATGCCTATACCGGTACTTTGGATTTTGTTCCTCTTGCAGCTGAATTGCAGAGTCTTGGCTGGATTAAGTATGTCATGACATCGCTGTTTGTTGTTGGTTTTGGAATCAAGGCAGGCATGCTACCACTACATATCTGGTTGCCGAAAGCTCATCCGGTGGCTCCTACACCTGCCAGTGCTCTTTTGTCAGGTATTTTAATCAAAGTTGGCGCTTATGGGATTCTAAGGTTATCCCTATCGATCTTTATGCCTAATCTCTCTGAAATCAGTGGATTCACCGATCCATTATGGATTGTTTCCAAGAATTTAGGATTTATGATTATCTGGATGGGATTAGCGACAATGGCAGTTGGCGTCTTTTTAGCTTTGCAGCAAAGCAATATGAAGAAAATGTTGGCATATCATAGCATCAGTCAGATGGGCTATATCATCATGGGTGTAGGTGTGGCTTCTTATCTCGGTTATAAAGGTGGTATGGGTTTTGCCGGCAGTGTCTATCACATCGTGAATCACGCTCTGTTTAAATCGCTTTTATTTATGGTTGTCGGACTTGTTTACCTCAGAACTCATGAATTGGATATGTATAAATTGGGTGGATTATGGCGAAAACTGCCCTTCACAGCCATGGTCTGTTTGATAGCCGCTCTTGGAATCACAGGAATGCCCGGATTTAACGGGTTTGCCAGCAAATCTCTATTGCACCATGCTATCATTGAGGCTTACGATTATGGGCATTCTTCTTTCAAATATGCTGAGATTGTCTTTACAGCAGTAAGTGCTGGAACAGTTTGCTCGTTCATCAAATTGTTTGGACTCGTTTTTCTTGGCAAATGTCCAGAAAAATATGAAAATATTGAAGGTGAGAAAGGCATGATGGATCTTGCGATGGGAGGGCTGGCCATACTTATTCTTGCCATAGGACATTCACCGAATTTCCTGATGGAGCGATTCATCATACCAGCCGCCAGAACCTTCACTTACGAAGCAGCCTTCATTGATAAATATCTGGTCAATATCAACTTCTTCAATTACGTTGAGTTGGTAGGCATGGTCTGGGTTTACGCATTGGGTGCCCTTGTTTTTGTTTTCGGCATGAAACTGAATCTTTTTCATATTCATCTTTATGAATGGCTTGATATCGAGCGGTCCATCTATAGACCTATGTATCGTGGTGTCGTATCCGCTTCGAAGGGTTTCACGAGTCGCTACGAACTGGCTATTATCAATAGCGATGTTGTTATCTACTCGATCATACTGACAGGTGTCTTATTGGTTTTACTAAGGTTTGCATAAGGATAAATCACATTTTAGGAGAAATGTATGGGTTTAACGAGAATCATTGTCCAGTTATGGCTTCCCGCTATCATCATCATTTTTGGCTTGATTGAAGCAATCATTATCCCTTTGCTTAAGGGTAATAGAAGGCTTATCAGAAGAGCCTCAGTCAAGGTCATGTTGATTGTGACCACATTGTTTATGCTTTTGGCGTATGAAGACGTCCAAAAAGGGACGATTCTTTATGAAATGCCTGGTATTTTTGGCAATGGAATCATATTCAAGATTGATTATTTGAATTATATATTGATGATCTTTGCAGGAATTATCTATCTGATTGTCAGTATATACAGCTCTGTCGATGTAAAGAATATTGGACGTGAGAGAAGCTTTTTCTTTTTCTTTGTCATCTCCTATGTCTCTACGTTAGGGACTTTGATGGCTGGTGATCTCCTCAGTTTTTTCCTGTTCTTTGAAATAATGACCTTCACAACCTTTGCGTTGATGATTCATGTGAGAACACCAGATGTGATGGAGGCTGGAAATACCTATATTTACATGGGTATCATCGGAGGATTAAGTATTCTCAGTGGTATTTTGATGCTATCTGCCTACACACAAAGCTATCAATGGATCAATTTGGCTGACAAATTAAGCTTGTTGAATAATATCAAATACATTATTGTAGCCTTCTTCATTTTCGGGTTTGGCGTCAAAGCAGGAATGGTGCCTTTTCATTTCTGGGTACCAAAATCCTATCTTGGGGCACCTTTTTCAGTCAACGCATTATCCTCCGGCATTCTAATGAAGGTAGGTGCTTATGGAATCTTGAGAGTGGTTGCTACCGTCCTTTCCACAAGCTCGTCCACCGTCACTTCCGAAAGCGTTATCTGGCTGACTTCCAAGAATATTGGTGTCGCTGTCATCTGGCTGGGAATATTGACAATGGCCGTTGGTGTTTTCATGGCACTGCTCCAAGGCAACATGAAACTAATGCTGGCTTACCACAGCGTAAGCCAGATGGGCTATATCATCATGGGTGTAGGTGTGGCCTCTTATCTTGGTTACAAGGGTGCTATGGGTTTCTCCGGCAGCATTTACCATATGGTCAACCATGGTCTTTTTAAGGCATTGCTGTTTATGGCCGCCGGTGCTGTTTACGTCAGAACCAAAGAGCTGGATATGTACCAATTGGGGGGACTGTGGCGAAAGATGCCAATAACTGCCATTTTGGCGCTGATAGCTGTCTTGGGCATCACCGGGATGCCCGGATTCAACGGTTTTGCCAGCAAGTCGATCCTTCATCATGCCATTGTTGAGGCTTACGAATATGGCCATCCGTCATTCAGATATGCAGAAATGCTCTTTACACTGGTAAGTGCGGGGACGGTTTGCTCTTTCATCAAATTTTTTAAATTTATCTTTCTGGGAAAATGTCCAAAAAGGTTTGAATCCATTGAGGGAGATATCCCTAAAATGTCTATTGCAATGGCTATGTTGGCAGTCCTGATTATATATATCGGATTGCGACCCTCAGCTTTTCTCGACACATTTATTATCCCGGGACTTTTTACATTCACCTATGATCCAGCCTTTATCAACCGATATATAGTCGATATGAATTTTTGGAATTCAGGCGATCTGATCAATGCAGTGATTGTTTATGCTTTAGGTGCCGTCATTTTTTTCTTTGGACAAAAGTATCATCTGTTTCAGATGCATCTGCCTAATTGGTTGAATGCAGAAAAAATCTTCTACAAACCTGTAGAAGATTTCTGTGAAAAATTCCCCAATTACTGTGTTCAGAGATTTGAGAACAACATGGTGATTGGAGACGTGATGATCTATTCCATACTGCTGACTGTCATTATGATCATGTTGGTCATATCAAGACTGTTAATATGATACACCATACTTGTTCCAGCCAAGATATAGCGCTCCTACGGCTCCATCTTGAGCTGGTTTTTTTATTGTGGCTTTTGGGTGTGATTTTTTTATTTCGTGGATAAATTTGTCTCTGATATAGCCTACATTGGTTATTATACCGCCAATATAAGTCAATTCAAAAGGCTCATCCTGTGAATAGAGCTTCTGAATAACAGCTTTTGCCAGCTCTATTAATGCCTCGACAGATTCGTCCAATATAGCCATTGCCAGCATATCTTTCTCTTTAGCGCCTTGGATAGCAACGGTTGCAATCTCTGCTATTTTTTTCTTGTCCGTATCTGGATCATGGACAAATCCAATAATATCCTCGACACCATCAAGTTTCAATAACCCGATTGCTTTTTCCGTCATAGTTGTGTATGAAAGTCTTCCGTCATAGGACTTCATGATTGTTTTGAGCGTCTTCATTCCAATGTCATAGCCACTCCCTTCATCTGCCAAAATGTGTCCCCATCCCCCCGATCGGACTAACTGACCGTTTCGTATACCTGTGGCTATGGATCCTGTTCCTGAGACGACAATGACACCCTCGTCCTTTCCCAGTGCTCCAACCAAGGCAGTTCTAGCGTCATTATAGACCAGAATGTCACAATTTATATTCAATTCCACAAATATATCCCGGATAACTGTTTTATCCATTTCTCTGTCTACACCCGCCAATCCAAGGGATATAAAAACCAAATCACTCGTATTGAACTGATGATTGTGGCAGTAATAATTGACAATGCTGCTGAAAACATTTTTAGTATTCTCCAATCCTGAAGAGTAATAATTCGACGGTCCGAACACACAGCTATCCAGAATGTTTCCTGCCATATCTCCCAGGTAAGTCAAAGTTTTGGTACCGCCCCCATCAACGCCGATACAATATTTCATAGCATACCTCTTTGATTAATGATTTTTAAAAACTTTGCACATAGTCGACCAGTTCTTTGACATTCTCTCTTTTTGTGAAATCCATAGGCGTCGTGTATGCATTAAGCATCCCTCTCTCATCAGGAGTAGGATTGCTCTTGTGTTTCAATATCAGTTCCAGCATTCTCATCATTACTTTGTCAATTGGTGTGCACTTGCTATAATCAAATCCACCCCGAAGATAGAAGAACCTGATCGCTTTTTGCTCCTGCTCTGTGAAATTACGCTTTATTACCGAATCAATCTCATCATTCCTGCCTGGAGAAGCCCCAGTTGCAAACACGACTATATTCTTATCTGGATACAAACTAATGAACTTCTTGATTGTTTTAATGCCATTGATACCTGAAGCGTAAAGTCCCCCACCAAAGATTAGCGTATCGTAGTCTTTTAGATTCTCAGCTTTAACTTTCGATCCCTGATATACCTCCGCTCCAAGGATTTCTGATAGCCATGTGGCATAATTTTTCGTATATCCAGATTTGGATTTGTATATGATAGCAATCTTCATTTTACAATCTCCCCTGTTTATTTATTCTGATTAAGTCAGCAATAAAGCTATCCACTTCGGACTCTGGAGTCGCCCATGATGTCACTATCCTGATGGAAGATCTGTCTTCATCAACCTTGCTCCATACATAAAACTGATACAGCTTGCTGAGTTCATCAATGACATGATTGGGCAGTATTGGAAATATTTGGTTGGATGATGGTTCCCCCAAAAAATCATATTCTAGATCCTTGACAGCCTCCGCGACTTTAAAAGCCATATCATTTGCATGCTTGGCATTGTCAAAAAATAGATTGTCAGTGAACAGCGTTTTGAACTGAATTCCCAGTATTCTTCCTTTTGCCAGAAGGGCGCCATTTTGCTTGATATAATATCTGAATCGATTCTTTAGATTGTCATTGCACAATACAATAGCCTCACCGATCAAAGCACCATTTTTTGTCCCGCCAATATAAAAAGCATCTGTCAGCTCTGGCAGGTCCGTTATGGATAAATCGCTTTCAGGAGACATCAATGCCGATCCCAGTCTTGCTCCATCCATGAATAGATACAACCCTTTTTCTTTACAGTAAAGGTGTAATTTTTTTAGTTCGCTTTTCGTATAAACGGTTCCAATCTCAGTGGAATTTGAAATATAGACCATCTTAGGCCTAACCATATGCTCATCTGTATGAAAAATGAGAACCTTTTCTATCTGCTCCGGTGTGATTTTGCCATCTGTTGTTTCAATGGCATTGATCTTATGTCCCTTGGCCTCTACAGCTCCTGTCTCATGAACATGTATATGACCTGTCGATGCTGATATCACTGACTCATATGGCTTCAATGCGGATGATATCACAATGTAGTTCGCTTGAGTGCCGCCAGAAACAAAATGAACATCGACTTGATCATTATTTATGGCCTTCTTAATCAAATATTTTGCTTCTTCGCAATAATTGTCCTCCCCATACCCATTTTGTTGCACTAGGTTTGTCATTGACAACGCCTCCAGGATTTTAGGGTGGGCACCTTCACTATAGTCGTATAAGAAACTGAATTTTTGATTGTTCATATTGTTTACCTGCCTATCATATATTTGTTAGAAATTTCAATTACAATAACAGTTATATTATACATGTTTTTATAATTTATTCAAACCTTTGCATAACTAAGGATTACCTAACAAGTCATTTGAATTCCATCTTTAATTGCTATATAATTAGAGCACAATTTAAATCAGGACAATAAGAACAATAATCTGTGAAATGAGGTAATCAATGACTAAAAAGCTTGTATTGGCGGAGAAACCGTCTGTTGGAAACGAGATAGCCAAAGCGTTAGGGTGCAAAGAAAAAAGGAACGGTTATATGGAGGGAAACAAATATATCGTCACTTGGGCCTTTGGGCACCTAGTCACCCTTGCCGACCCTGATGCCTATAACAAACAATATGCAAACTGGAATCTGGATGATTTGCCTATTATTCCATCAAACATGAAACTGATGGTCATCAAGCAATCTTCCAATCAATATAAAATCGTTACAAATCTGATGACCAGAAATGATGTGACTGAAATCATTATCGCAACTGATGCAGGTCGCGAGGGTGAACTGGTCGCCAGATGGATTCTTGAGAAATCGAATGTCAAGAAGGATGTATCACGACTGTGGGTCTCCTCTGTTACTTCTAAAGCCTTGAAAGATGGCTTCAATCGACTGCGTCCGGGAAAAGAGTATGAAAATCTATATGCAGCGGCAGTAGCTAGAGCCGAAAGCGATTGGATCGTCGGAATCAATGCCACTAGAGCTCTCACCACTAAGTATAATGCTCAATTGAGTTGTGGAAGAGTCCAAACGCCAACCGTTTCCATTATACAGCAGAGGGAGGATGAAATTAAGAACTTCATCCCCAGAAAGTATTATGGCCTTCAGGCTGAATCTTCTGGTGTGGTTTTCACATGGCTTGATCGAAAGACAAAAGGCAACAAGACCTTCGAATTGAACTATATTGATCAAATTCTTGAAAAAATCACCGGTCATAACGGCACCGTGGTTTCTGTCGAATCAAAAAACAGGCTGAGCTACTCTCCACCGCTTTATGACCTCACTGAGCTGCAAAGGGACGCCTTCAAAATATTCAATTATTCGGCAAAAAAGACCCTTTCAATCATGCAGTCTCTATATGAAAAACATAAAGCACTGACTTACCCGCGGACTGACTCCAGATATCTGACAGATGATATTGTGCCGACAATTCCTGAAAGATTGAGAGCTGTCACCATCGATCCCTACAAACCGATTGCCTTTGACTTGCTAAAAAGCCCTATAAAGGCCTCGAAGCGGTTTGTGGACAACTCTAAGGTGACTGACCACCATGCCATCATACCAACCGAAGAATCGCCTTATATCAGCTCTCTGGAGTTCGATGAGAGAAACATCTACGAGCTTGTGGTCAAGAGATTCCTGTCTGTTTTGATGCCACCCTTTGAATATGAGGAAAAAACCATAACCATATCAATAAATGGAGAGCTTTTTACCGCTAAAGGGGTTCGAATCTTAAACCTGGGTTGGAAGCAGACAGACAAAAAAGAGCTCATAGATACAGTTCTGCCTGATATTAAAGCAAATAGCAGACTTGATATCAATCGAATTGTCAAAACCTCAGGGGACACAAAACCCCCCGCCTACTTTAACGAGGGAACTTTATTGAGTGCAATGGAAAACCCTGTGAATTATATGCCTGAAGGCGAAAAAAAACTAAAGGAAATTTTGGGTAAAACCGGTGGCTTGGGAACCGTGGCCACAAGAGCAGAAATCATCGATAAGCTCTTCAATACTCAGCTTCTAGAGCTAAGAGGTAGTAATATATTGGTCACCGGCAAGGGAAAACAGCTACTGAATCTTGTCCCTGAAGAACTGAAGTCACCGCTGTTGACAGCTGAATGGGAAAGCAAACTGAACAAAATAGCAGAGGGCAAGCTTAAAAAAGATAACTTTATCAAAGAAATGAAGGCCTATACAGAAAAAATCATCAGGGAAATAAAAGGAAGTGAAGAGAAGTTCAGACATGATAATCTGTCGACCACCAAGTGTCCGAGTTGCGGTAAGATAATGCTAGAAGTCAAAAATAAATTTGGGAAAAATCTGGTTTGTCAGGACAGAGAGTGTGGGCACCGGATTCAGCTATCAAGAACTACCAATGCGAGATGTCCAAATTGCCACAAAAAACTTGAGTTGATCGGAAACGATGATGACAAAACATTTATTTGCAAAAATTGCAGTTATAGGGAAAAGCTTACTGCTTTCGAGAAAAGAAAAAAGGAATTGAATAGCAAAGGTGGTAGAAGAGACCTCCAGAATTATCAACAAAAGCTTGAAAAGATAGAAAAAGAAGCTGTTGAGGAAGATAATCCCTTCGCTGCCTTGGCAAAACTAAAACTGGATGATAAACACAAGAATTAATATCAAAAATTGTGGAGCAAACATGAAAGAGATCAACATTTCACAGGTTAGAGAAATATCCAACAGGTTTAAAAACCATCATATTACAGCATTCAGCGCACAGATGGCTTTCTTTCTGTTTCTTTCGATTTTCCCATTTGCCATGTTTATTCTTTCGTTGACTTCCCGATTCAACTTAGATGTTGATGGTATTGTCAATAATATCAGATATGGTCTGCCCCCGGAATCAAGAACGGTTTTCATCGGTTTGGTAAACAACTATTTGCTGAATGACAGCTTGAGTCTCCTATCTGTATCTGGTCTGGCAGCTCTTTGGTCATCCTCAAGGGGGATCAATGCACTGATGAGAGCGTTCAACATTGCTTATGGCTATAAGGAGACACGAAGTTTTATTAAGCTTAAACTCACAGCCATGTTTTACACACTGATACTTGTCATTTCTATCATTGTAACCTTGGCGCTGCCATCGATCGGCATGGGTTTTTTTGATTTTATAGACAATTTTATTCCTGTTTCTCCTTACGTTGTTGAGCTCTTCTATTTCATCCGAACAATCTTGAATATATCTGTCTTCATCTTCTTCATACTATCCATACACAAGGTGTTGCCTTCAGGCAATCTCAAATACAAAGACACCCTCTATGGTGCCTTGTTTTCCATCGTTGGATGGTTTGCTTTATCTAGGAGTTTTGGTTTCTTTGTTCGCACCTTCACCAATTATTCGGCAGTGTACGGTGGGCTTGCATCCATCATTACCTTGATGATGTGGCTTTATTTTATGAGTACTGTAATGATGCTTGGCGCGGAAATCAACTCCACCATCATTGCATTCCGAAACAGAGACTATCCCTTTGACAAGAATATTTTTAAATGAATCAAAACACAACAATGTTTAAAGCCTTGACAATGGTTGCGTAACTGTAACCTTTGCTCACCAGATGCCTGTAAACCTTCTGTTTGATGGTCATATATTCATCATGCTTAAGACTTTTGATTTTCCTGTCAGCCAGATAAACGGCATTTTCCAAGATTTTTTCTTCGTCTATTGAATCCAGCCCCACAGCAATCAGCTCAGAAGAAATTCCCTTCTGAAAAAGCTTGTTTCTCAGTTTGATTGTCCCATATCGATTGATATTGATTTTTTCCCTCAAATACAATTCAACGTATTTCTGATCATCCAGATAACAGTAGTTTTTCAAATATGCCAAAACATACTGTACTATTTCATCAGAATAATTTTTTTCCTTAAGTTTGTCCGCCATTTCTTTTTCTGTTCTCTGTCTTGCTGTCAATAATTTAAGCCCGTAGTTGACAGCTCTTGCTTTTTCTTTCTCCGTCATTTTTTCAATATGTTTTTCTTGATCCATCCGTAGTTCAGGATGACATGTGTCACAGCCAATGCTGAGAAGGTGTATCCGGCAAGAGGGTGTATCCTTCTATAAATGCTGTATGGTATGTAGTTATGCAGCATAGCTGTCAATCCCAAAGTTAAAAAAGCAATGGCCAATATTGTGTTGACGGTCTTTAGTGTCTTAAGCTTATTCATAAAATGGTTCCTCCTAGTTTTGATAAGACAATTATAGCATATATTTCTTCAGTTTTATCAATTAATCCATGACCCTTGCAATTGATACCCCTTTTGATTTATTATAGTGTTATAACATCCAAGGAGAGTGAACAAATGAGTAAAGTATATTTTATGGAACAAAAAGATGCTTCTTTCAATAAGTTGGGCAAGTCAGCACTTGCACTGCTAAAGACAATAGAGACCGAAACTGGTCATAAATACCTCGAAAAGCTTCCAATCAAAGTTCATTTTGGGGAGAAGGGTAACAATACATATATGCCGCCGGAATGTTATGATGCTGTAATAGAATATTTGAAGTCCAAAGGAGTTTCGCCTATTTATATTGAAACCAACGTTCTTTACAGAGGTGCAAGGACAACAGCAAAAAGCCATCTCAAGCTTGCTTTGGAGCATGGTTTCAATCAAATACCCATCATTTTTGCAGATGGAGACATAGGAACCGATTATAATGAGATTGAAATTAACAAGGATTATATCTCTAAATGCAAGATAGGGAAAGCCTACCAGGATTATGACCAGTTCATCGTCATGAGCCACTTCAAAGGTCATAATGCCGCTGGATTTGGAGGCGCGTTAAAGCAACTGGCAATGGGATTTGCCGCAAGAGGTGGCAAGTTTGCCCAGCATTCAGGCATATCCCCGATAGTAAGCGCTAAAAAATGTATTGCTTGTGGGCTATGTGCTGAGAAATGTGACTTTGATGCTATTCATATGGATGAAGTAGCCATAATAGACAGCGAGAAATGTGTCGGTTGCGCAGCTTGTATAGCTGTTTGTCCCGAAGCAGCTATCAGAAATGATTGGGGTGGATCCAATTTCTTGGAGAAACTGGCTGAGTATGCTTATGGCGCATCGCGGGGTAAGGACATCATATATATCTCATTCCTCCAGAACATTACAGCCGATTGTGATTGCATGGGCCAGCACATGGAGCTGATAGCAGATAATATAGGTGTTCTGGCCAGCAAGGATCCCGTGGCTCTCGATTGTGCCTGTCTCGATTTGCTCCAGCAGAGTTCACGCCAGTCTCTTTTTGAGAAAGGCAGAAAAACCTTAGCGCACGCGGAAAAAATCGGTCTTGGAACCAATCGGTACGAGTTGGTCAAATATTAAATAAAAGGGGTAGCTAATGACACTACAGAGAGTGGAACTAAACTTCCAACAAGAGTTTAAGGGACAATTGATTGCTGAAAACCATGCAATAGATATAGGCACAGAAAAAGGTTCTCTTGCACCCTATGATATGCTATTGGGCGCGTTGGCATCTTGCTATTACTCAACTTTTCTGGATGTTGTTAAGAAAAAAAAGATAACTTATGATAAAGTTGAGATGATTGTAACTGGTGAAAAAAGAACGGAAATACCGACTACCTTGCAGTGGGTCAATCTTGACATTAGGATTTATGGCGCATCGACTCAGAAAGGAATATTGAAGGCTGGAGAGCTGGCTGCAAAATACTGTTCAGTCTATCAAACCATCTCAAAGGTAGCAGAAATGAATTGGAGCATTTCATTTGAACCTCAGACTAAAATGTGATATAATAATTCAGATGTTGCGTCTAAAAATAGGGAGGTATGTATATGAAAATAAGTTGTATTCCAAGAGATATAACAGGTACAAGGGTGTCAAGAAGACTTAGGAAAGAAGATTTTGTGCCTGGTGTAATATATGGAAAAGGAAAAGAACCATCAAACATATCAGTAGCAAGAAAAGACATCGATAAAGTTATAAAGTACCATGGAGAAAACGCGATACTTGAGCTTAGTTTAAATGGAAAAGAAATGGACGCTATGATCAAGGAAGTTCAAAAGGATCCTATCCAGGGTACTGTTACGCATCTCGACTTGTATCAGATCAGCAAGGATCAGAAAGTACAGGTTTCAGTCCCTATTCACCTTCTTAATGTTGACTTGTTACCTGCGGATAGTGCATTGGTCAGGCAGTTGGATGAGATTGAAATCGAGTGTGCTGCCAATATCATTCCAAGAAATATCGAAATAGATGTTGAAGGACTGAAGATTGGCCATGCTATTCACATCTCAGATATCACTTTTGCTGAAGGGATCACTGTACTTGAAGATGATGAGGCAGTTATCGTTTCCCTATCTCAATCTAGAGTAGAGGTAGATGAGGTTGAAGAGGAAGAAGTCGAGGAAACTGAACCAGTTTTGATTGGTAGCGACGAAGACGAAGAGTAAAAAATAAAATCACTTCAGTAATTTGAAGTGATTTTTAATATCAACTTTAAAGATTAAATATGGGAGGTTCAGTAATGAAAATAGTAGTAACAACATTTCCCTTTC
>DMAP01000004.1 GCA_003446975.1 Clostridiales bacterium
AATATCTATCCTTGAACTTATCGATTAAATCAAGATGGCCTAGGACGTCAAAATTATCAAAAGATTTTATGTTTTCCAGGATTTCCGAGTAATATTCCTCATAGATACTCAGAGTATGTTTTTCTGAATAAAATTTTTCATTGCTCAGGTAAACATCTCCAACTTTATGTGTTGACATAATGATCATATCCAGCGGATCTTCGTTTATCAATTCGTTAAATCTGGCAAATTGACTTTTATCACAGCCTAACTCCAAGGCTGACAGCACCTCGATTTCCGGGAGTTTCTTATTAACCCTTTGGATTTCTTTTTTGTATTCATTCAGATCAAATGTCATGTCATGACCAGTTATCTCACTTAACTCGAAATGATCGGCAATATAAATCAGTTTGATTTTGCGTTTAATTGCTTCTGTCGCCATTCTCTCTATACTAAATTTGCAGTCAGCGGAATATATAGAGTGAACATGAAAGTCATACATAGTCTATCTCCTAACTAATTAAAACCCGCTTTGCCGAGGTCCAAGTAATTCATCCCCGCTCAAAAGCAGGTGGGTGTCTTGTCATGCATCTCTGATATCCTGACTAGCAGGTTCGTCATCCTTGCACAAACGCAGACTCCCGTATAAATCATGTCGGTTGAATTAAATGGCTCCTCGCACATCGCAGGCTATTCTCTTAATCCTATTATAATCTAATTTTATCGAATTATCAAATTAACAATTCTTACAGGTCTATTATGATGGCCTTTGATATGTTCAGAAGATACAAGCAAGACTCCTTGACCCTCTTACCGGTCAACTCAGAAAGCGCCTCCCTATAGGTGCGAATCTGTGTCCCATATCTTTCAATCAACTCGTTAGTCCTTTCTTCATTGGTTCTATCCGTTTTATAATCAATCAATACAATCTCATCACCTTCATAGAAGTAGCAGTCAATAATTCCTTGAACATAAACAAATTCGTTGGAATCCAGATAATCTGCGTCAAGAATTGAACCAACGGTTTTTTTCACTATAAACGGTTGCTCTCTTTTTATCATATTGGATTTCAGCATTCTGCGCCCTAGTTCTGAGCAATAGAAATCAAATATCCTGTCTACCTCTACAACTCTTGATTCCTCCTCAGTCAGCTGATTTTTTCTAACCATTTCATCTATAAATTCCAAAATATAATCCATTGTGATATGATCTCTGAGTTTTATTAATTGAAGAACTGTATGGGTTATCGTGCCTATCTCCGCAGGAGTGAATCCACCTACTTTGCTTCTGAATAGCGGAACTTCCTTCAGAAGCGGGACTCTATATCTAAAATCATTTTGATTCTTCGAGGTTATGTTTTTAATGTCGGTTACGGTTATCTTACCAGGCAAAGAATGGTTCACCTGGTGTCTGTACTCCCATTTGAAACGGTTGTCAAAATTAACAAATGAAGACTCATCAATAGCTGTACGCTCCAGCTCCTTTTGTACTGCTATAAAATCCAATGATGCTCTTTTTCCTCCCAAGTTCTCCAACTCCATGATATTTATGGTTTTAATGTCATATTTGTCGGGATAATTGTTCAAAAGTACAAGTCCTAACCAATCAAGATAGTTTCTCTTGGATATGATATGGTAATAATCACAGGACTCTTCTTTGCACTTCTGAACCCATTTATCAAAATTGTTCACAGTTCCAACCAGAATCAGTTTGTCTATCGCCCTAGTCAATGCCACATATAGCACCCTCATTTCCTCTGATATGCTTTCTTTACTCATCTGGATTTTGGACGCATACCTGGGCAATGTTTCGCGAAACAAACGTCTATTCGTGTCGATAAATTTAGGTGCCACCAGACATTTCTTACTGATGATAATCTGGTCATTCAGATCTGTCATGTTGAATCTCTTGCTTAAACCAGCACATATGACTACGGGAAATTCAAGTCCCTTGCTCTTATGAATTGTCATCAACCTCACAACATTGTCATTCTCACCAAGCAATTTTGCAGATGACATGTCTCCGAATGATTGTCCGACTTTCTCCAGGTAGGCAATAAAATCATGGATACCGGTGTTGCCTTCCGCTTCAAAAAAGCCAGCACGATCAGCAAGCAATCGAAGATTTCCCTGCCTGATTCTACCGTTAGGAAGCATCCCATAAAAATAGTATAAATCCGTTTCCATGAGGATTTCCCATATGAGCGATCCCAACTTCGTGTGTCTACTTCTCCATTTCCAATTATTGAGTTTATCTATAAAACCTTTGATTTTTTTACCAAGATCATCATCGCTTAGATTGCTGTAATAATGAATCGCCTCATGGTAATCATTTCTTGGATAGGCTAACCGTATTCTGATCAGTTCATCAATATTGAATCCACCAATATGGGATTTCATAACGCTCAGAAGCGGTATATCCTGCTTTGAATTATCCAACAGACGTAACAGATTAATCATAACCTTGATTTCCATAGTCTCAAAATAATTGTTGGAAAGATCAGAATAGAAGGGAATTTCATTGTCATAAAAAACCTCTTCAAATACGCTAGACCATCTGACTGCAGATCGCAACAAGATAACAATATCTTTGTAATCCACTTCTGAAGATTCATCTCCAACCAACGCCTTAATTCTGCCTACTATGAAATTGGCCTCCAACTGGTTTGTCTTCATTTCCTGAAGCTCGTCATCCATCTCATCAACAGGCCTTTTCTCTAGAACATTTATTTCAACGCTATCTTTTTTATGATCAAATACACCACCACTCAACAAAAATGAGTCCGTATCATAATCAATTTCTCCACAGGCCTCACTCATGATGTTCTGAAAAACATCATTGATAAATTCTAGGATTCCTGGTCTGCTTCTAAAATTTCTGTTCAGAAGCACCAGCTGATTGTTGTCGGTGTTATTCTCTGCTTTGTACCGATTGTACTTATCGATGAATAGTGTGGGATCAGCCTGTCTGAACCGATAGATACTCTGTTTGACATCTCCAACCATAAAAACATTGTTGCTGCTTTTGATTCTATTGATAATCGCTTCTTGTACACCATTGCTATCCTGATACTCATCAACATAGATATATTTGAATCTGTTGATGTAATAATTAGCTGCCTCTTCATGTTTTAGGACTCGCAAAGTCAAATGCTCTGCGTCATTGAAATCCAGGCATTTCTTAGAAAGCTTCTTTTTATGGAATTCCAAGCTGACTTCCTTGATGATTTGAGATAACACATGCATGACTGGGTGCATCTTATTGATTTCTTCTGACAGTTGAAAGAAACTCTTTTGAGGAATGATACCGACCGTCTTATCTAAAACGTCTTTGTAGTGTTGCCTCTTTGATTTGATATCATCAATCAGCTCAACACCATAAGTCTCTCTTGTTTTGGCATTTACCGATTTCAATCGCGCATGCTTTAGACATGATAGATTGTTCCGGAACATTTCAAAGTCATTTCCCAGGTCGGCTTTAAGTCTAGTTATATTCTCGTAGTCAGAGGCAAGCGCTTCCCAATATGGCATATCCCGCGGACAAATCCCAATAGTGGATTGAATCGTCCGATATGCAAAATCGATATAT
The DNA here is from genome assembly GCA_003446975.1 of Clostridiales bacterium. Taxonomy (GTDB): domain Bacteria; phylum Bacillota; class Clostridia; order Tissierellales; family Dethiosulfatibacteraceae; genus 38-11. The sequence goes on from DMAP01000004.1 coordinate 3,568, forward strand.
TCTCTCACCTCTTTCTTAATGATATCCATCCATATGGTATCCCCGATTTGCTTTTCTTCTGTTTTAAGGGGAGCAATCGCATCGTCAAACCAGGTGAATGGATCCGGATAACTCATAAGCATCTTATAGGTCTTGTAGATAAGGTCAGTAACAGATGAATCCCCTCTTGTTTCTGTGTAAGAATCAACAAATCTCATGAAATCAGGATCCTTTTTTTCGTAATGTCTCTCCAATACCTCGACAATTATTTCATTGAGCATAATATTGGAATCGTTGGTATCCATGACTCTAAATCCAGGATCGATATCAATCAGATAGAAATATTTTCTTAATACATTGAAGCAGAAGGAGTGTATTGTCGATATATGACTTTTATGAATTAGATGCATCTGTTTTCTTAAAAAGGTATAGTGACTGTCTCGATTATAAAGAGCCTCACTTATTTTAGCCTGAATCTTTTCCTTCATACTGCCCGCAGCTGCGTTGGTAAAAGTAACCACCAGCAATCTGTCGAGATTGACTTTCTCATTTATGACCGTTTCTATTATCCTCTCAACTAAAACCGCTGTCTTACCTGATCCTGCCGCCGCGGAAACCAATAGGTTTTTTCCTCTGCTGTCTATGGCTGTTTTTTGTTCATCGGTCCATTTCATTGGTTTTTCCATCCCCCTTCTTCAAGGAATCAATAATATCTTTCTCGCTTTTGGGGTTGATGCGTCTATATTGATTGCTAGGCAAAGCTTGGTCAAATTGACAAATAGCCAAGTAATCGCAATAGGTACATGGTTTTTTACCCTTATACTGATATGGATTTATATCAATTCTGCCTGATAAGATCCCCTGCGCAGTGTCTCTCACGATATCTTCTATTGCTGCAATTATGGACTCCAAATGTGATTTGCCAAGAGTTCTGGAGCTGCTGCTTAATCCTTCGTCTTGCTTCAGCTTGATTGAATCAAGAATTTTTGAAGATTCTCCAGCCATCAGATCTGTATCCATACTCTTAATGATGTCCAAATCATCTATCACATATCCCTGTAGAGAAAATTTTTTAAATATTTCTTCTTGAATATCATGCTCGTCAACTTTATCTCCATCTATGAGTGGATCACTGACTTGAAAATAAAACATTCCCCCAAAGGCGAGATTTTCCGTCAAGGTATTTTGATTGTGCTCCAATACAGCATCCAAGTATATGAATAATTGCAATCCAATGCCGTTTAGCACCTCATTCAGATCAACCGTCCTTCCGGATGATTTGTAGTCAAGAACTGTCACATAATTAGAGTCACCTGAGCTATACAGGTCTATCCGGTCTATCCTTCCGTTAACGATAGCCCATTCGTTTTCACCGATTTCTATCTGAATTGGTTTCAATGTTGCGTTCTCCAACCCAAACCCCGCTTCTATCAAGACTGGCCGGAACTTACTCTTTTGCAATTGTTTTATTAGATAAGTAGCTGAAATCTCTGCTGTCTTTTGAATTTTATCTTTGATATATTGGTTCCTGCTATTATCATTCAAAATGTCATTTTGGGTTTCAATCTCATTAACAGCCTGTCGAGCGATTTCTTTTATCTCTTGACTGATAACGCATTCGTTCTCAAACAAGAAGCCTTCGTTATTGATTACGTTGTCTGTAACCATTTCCATCGTCTTATGGTATATGCCGCCTATATCTTTATAGTCTATTTTGTACTCCTGCCTAAGTCTTGGGCGAAGTCCCCGATCAGCAAAGTATTTGAAGCGACAACTATTGTAGCTCTCTATAGCCTGTGACGACAGACTCAATGGTCGATCGTACAAATGACTGATTAGTGATTTGTCATTTATTTCCGCTTTATTGTCATATAGCATACCTTGACTGACCAATTGATAATGATCAGGCTCATTTTCTCTCAACCAGAGATAAAACTGTATATCAACCTCAGAGATACGTTTTTCTTCTGACAATCGCAATCTGATCATATCTGTCAAATAATTGATAGATGGCTTCACCGCTTGTGCCAAGAGATTTTTTTCCACAACCCCACCGGCAACTCTAATTTTCGGGAATAATTGCTTGATTCTAGTGATATAAGTGGATGGTCTTTGTGACTTTCCCTCAATATCACTCAAGGAGTAGGAGAAAAATATCTTTTCGGTATATTGATTGAGTAGTTTGTTAAAGGTATTTCTTTCAAGTTCAACATGGTATTCATCCAAATGAATTTTAGCGCCCAGGGCATTCAAGGCGTTTCTTTCATCATCATATAATATGCCCCTTTCGATATTGGATGATGGTATCATTCCTTCGTTCATGCCAGCTACATAGATGTTCTTGACACGATTGACCGATACCTTTCCAAGTGTTCCTATTATCACACTATCTTCAGATGGCGGAATAATACTGAGTCGAAACTCTTCAAATCCTGTTTTCAAAAGGGTTTTGAGTTCTTCAGCGTCAATATCAGCATCTTGTGATATGTTGGCAACTTGTTCAAATACAGTCATGACAGCATTCCATACCTGTGCATTTTCATAGGCTTTTTCATACATATTGTTTGCTTTCAAATCTTGTGTGATCTCTTTGGTTTTCTGATAGACATCCATGTCTTCAAGGAGGGTTGTCAGTGTCTTTATTTTACTAACAACACTGCTCTTTTTCTTTAGATCCTCAAGCATGCGCAAGATTCCTGAAAAATCCTGTCTAAGCTTTTCCATCCCATTGGTGCGGTTGTCATTGTATTTAAACTCCTTTTTCCATTTGTATCCATATACACCATGTTTGATGGCATAATTTTCCAACTCTTCAATCTCTGTTCTGCTCAAATCTGTGTATCCGCATTTCAAAAACTTGAAGATATCTTTAGATTGCTGATTATAGAGGGAAATATCCATCATTGACAATATCGACATAACCAGTGGATGGGACATCATATCGCGTTTCATGTCAAAAAAATACGGTATCTCATATATTGAAAATACCTTTTCTATCGTTTTTTTATAGACTTCCTCATTGCCTACAATAATAGCCAGATCTCGCCATCTGCAACCATTGTCTCTGACTTCACAGATTATTCTATCAGCAATTTCTACGATTTCGTCATGGGGGTTCAAGGCATAAAACAAATCTATGTGATTCGGATTGCCTGGAAAAATCTCAATTGCGTTGGCAAAGAAATGTTGACTTAAGTGATCAGCATCAATAGCCAAACATGACACTTCCCCACATTCAACTACGTTGATATGCTTGCCGATATTATCGGCCATGTCTTTTATTCTCTTAATGTTGGTCCTAGCAATGCTATACACATCCTGGGAATCGTAAAAATCATCATTGGAATTGTTTAATGCTATATAAATATTCTCGCTAACAATCGCTATCTGTTTAATCAATTCCAGTTCGCCTTCATTGAAATCCAAAAATTCATCTATGAAAAACGTAGCACTTCTTGCCAAGAGCGAGTCCGAAATTTTGTTTGAGCAAAGCTTAATCAAATCAAGGTCATCCAGATAGGTATTGTCCATATACTCGTTCAGACCCCTGTAAATCAGTTCAATGTCTATTAACTTTCCCCTGAAGCTATCCTCTTCATTGAGTGTGTTTTTGACAGAAGACAAAAAGTCAGCTGACACATTGCATGTTTTAAACTCATTGATCAGGTTGTTTATCTCTTTAAGGACACCTTGTTGACTTGAGTGATTTTTGAATAGAACAAGCTTATCCCGGTTTTCATGAATGATTTTCCGAATCAGCATCATTTTGCCATAATCATTTATGCTCTCTGTCTTTAATCCTCCTGTTTCTTCAAGCACAACATAGGCCAATCTATTGAATGATAACACTTGAACATTTAAAATACCTTGGTTATCCAAGTGATTAATGAGTTCCTTTTCTTTTTGAAATGTCATCTGGTCAGGTACGATCAATATACATTCTCGTCTTATGTCTTTTGCATAATCTTTGATTTTATCAAAGACATAACGGGTCTTTCCGGAATTATGCCCCCCTGTTATCAATTCAAAGCTCATTCTAACCCCCTATTCCAGTTTGAGTTGATCCTGTTTATCAAACAATGAATAATAAACATTTCTATTGTCCAGTACCCATATGTTGTCTGAAAACTCACCCGGTTTCACATTTTCAATCGCATTTTCAAAGTCATAGACACGAGCATCTATCATGTCTATATAATGCAACAGTTCCGCCTCCAAAAACATGGGTTTCTTGGGACTTCCAAAGTCCGCATAATAATGATGGGATAACAACATGTGTTCCAACATAACCGATATTTCCCGATCGATACCCATTTTTTCAGCGGTTTTTTCGATCAATTTAATCCCCATAATGATGTGCCCCAGAAGCTTTCCCTCCATAGTGTAGTCTGATACAATGCCTAGGGTATTGGATTCCATTTCCTCTATTTTGCATATATCATGCAATAATATGCCTGCGTAAAGCAAATCCATATTTATATTATTATAGACAGTTCCCAATGCCTCAGCTGATTTCAGCATTCTCATCATATGATATAAAAGACCGCTTTTAACCGAGTGATGATTGGATTTGGCAGCTGGATAGTACATCAATTTTTCTTTGTACTGCCTATAGATCTCGATGACAATATTCTTGATTTCCTTATTCCCGATTTTTTTGATATAGGCCTTGATTGTTTCTAGCATGTCTTCAGGATTCACTGGGGCTGCAGATACAAAATCAAGGATATTGATCTGATCTGGTTCTATGACTTTTTCGATCTGATTAGCATTCAGATTCTTACTGCTGTTATATTCCTTGACAATACCTTTTATCTTGAAAATTTCACCCACAGAAATCATGTCAATCTCATCAGGGGTTGCTCTGAATTTTCTGCAAATCATTTCACCTGTATTGTCGCCTGCCACCATGTCAAGATAAAAGTTCCCATTCTTATCTGTCTTGGTATCTGTGCTTTTTATCATAAAAAAGTCTTCGACTTTATCTCCCTCAATTAAACTTCCAATAAATACCTTCTTCATTTTTTCTCCTTTTTTAGAATAATTATGGTTCCATAATCATATATGGGTTTATCTGATAAAAAGATCAATCTTACTCCTTTTGCAGAAACAAATGCCTGTATGGCTTCGTGATCCGGATGATGGTCAATTGTGCCTGTCAGCAATAAACACCCTTGGCTATAGCCTGAAGCGCCACCAATGAAACCATAATCAAAACCATTAAGTCCCACATAACCCGATTGGACCACTAAATTGTCAATTCCTAACTTACCTGCTGCTTCAGCGATCTGTTTATCCGCTGTAATAATGCCATGGTTCTCCATTTGGAGCACAGAGCATTTGGTATAGCCTTGCTTCACATCGACAAAGTTGAGATTGTCTTCAGTTGCCAACTCTACAACGGCATTGTCCGTGTATGCGTTATGATGGATTATAGAGTCGTAATTGCGAAGAGCATTATATGGAATATCAGCGGGATATTTCGACCTCAATCGGTTGGTGCCTTTTATCAGCCTTATGCCTTTATCTTGCAGTATTTCATGATAAAATTCATATTCCTCAGGGCAGACTATCAGCGTACTGTCGTCATATCGCATCATCATCATATCCGGATGGCCGTTGACAGGTTCCATCAAGCTTGGATGGGGACGTGTCTTTATTATTTCTGAGCAAAAGCCATCAAGTCGCTCTGATATTTGTTCATCTATCCTGTAATCCACAATAGCAATTAGCTTACTCCTGTCCATCTCCACCATTATAACACATCATGCATTTCATTCAACTGTCCGTCACTGGTGATTATTGCAAGGATATTCTTTAAATCTTCTTCATCAAAGAGATATTTTTTATTGCAGAAATGGCAATGAATCTCNNCCTAGTGATATCAGGACTTCTCTCATTCTATCAAAAGAGCAATCACACTTATAGGTTGCAAAAATCTTTTCAGTTATATTTAATTCAAAATCCGGCAGTAAAGCGTTCATAATTTGCTCCAAATCCTGATCTTTCTCAAAAAAAGATGATACGTTCTCAATTTTGCCTATGGCTGTTTCAATCGCCCCGATCTCGTCTTCATTCAAGCCGGGCATTAACTGCAGCATAAATCC
>DMAP01000359.1 GCA_003446975.1 Clostridiales bacterium
GAATGCCTATAACCATAAAAGAGGGAAATATTATCAGAGATGGCTTCAACGAGGAACTGGATGAGCTACGCACGATCACCACACATGGAAAAGACTGGATCAATGCCTTGATCGAAAAGGAAAGGGAAGCGACAGGTATAAAGAACCTTAAGATTGGTTTCAATAAGGTTTTCGGTTACTATATCGAAGTGACCCGATCCTATATAAAGCTGGTGCCGGATTATTACATGAGGAAACAAACCCTTGCAAATGCTGAAAGATATATAACACCTGAGTTGAAGGACATGGAGGTTAAAATCCTAAGTGCTGAATCCAGAATCGAGAAGCTGGAGTATGACCTATTCAATGAAATAAGAACCTTCATAAAGAGCCAGGTTATGCGTATACAGAAGTCAGCCGATATGGTTGCAACTGTGGATGCCATTAACTCATTGTGCATTGTCGCTATAAAGAATAGATATAACAAGCCTAAAATGAATACCAACGGGATAATCAGCATTGTGGATGGCAGACATCCGGTGGTTGAAAAGGTATTGAAAAATGAGGTTTTCATACCCAATTCCACCTACATGAATAATGATCTTGAACGGTTCTCAATCATTACAGGACCGAATATGGCGGGTAAATCAACCTATATGAGACAGATTGCCTTGATTGTGATTTTGGCGCACATTGGCAGTTTTGTACCGGCGGAAGATGCTGACATTTCCATGATAGACAAGGTATTTAGCCGGGTAGGAGCTTCTGACGATCTATCGAGCGGACAGAGCACTTTTATGGTGGAAATGTCCGAGGTATCTAACATTATCAAGAACGCCACTCGTGACAGTCTCATCATACTTGATGAAATCGGCAGAGGAACAAGCACCTATGACGGATTGAGCATCGCTTGGGCTGTCACAGAATACATATCAAAAAAAATCAAGTCAAAAACCTTGTTTGCGACCCATTACCATGAACTATCCGAACTGGAGGGCAAAATCGAGGGTATCAGCAATTACAAGATACTCATCAAGGAGTCAGGCGATGATATCATCTTTCTGAGAAAAATCTCAAAGGGAAGCATTGATAAGAGCTACGGCATCCATGTCGCTCGTTTGGCCGGAATCCCCGGCGAACTGATAAAAAGAGCTTTCAGCATTTTGAAAAAGCTTGAAGAGTCTGACCTTAACAAGAATTACAGTCTGTCTGAAAAATTCGCAGATAATTCTGATCAGATCGCTTTCTGGGATATCAACAACAAATACAAGGACTTTTTGAAAGAGAACATCTACAATATCAATATCAACAACCTGACACCTTTACAGTGCATGACTTTATTGAACGAAATAATCCAAAAATCCAAGGAGCTGGATGATTGATGCCAAAAATTAATCTATTAGATGAATCAACTATCAATAAGATTGCCGCAGGAGAAGTAGTGGAAAACCCTGCCTCCGTCATCAAGGAACTGGTAGAAAACGCCATAGATGCTATGGCCAATGAGATCCTCGTTGAAATCAAAAATGGTGGAAGATCATATATAAGAGTAACGGATAACGGTTCTGGGATAATCAATTCTGAGGTCAGCAAGGCCGTCATCAGACATGCGACCAGTAAAATCAACAGGATTGAGGATCTTAACAATCTGCATACTCTGGGTTTCAGGGGAGAAGCACTAGCTAGCATCTCAGCAGTATCCAGGTTTGAGATGACCTCCAAATCAAGAGAAGAAGAGACAGCCAGAACCATAAAGGTCAATGGTGGTGTAATGATTGATGAAAGATATACCGGTTCAACTGATGGCACCACAATTATCGTCAGGGATTTGTTCTATAATGTACCTGCCAGAAAAAAATTTCTGAAATCAGATCAGGCAGAAGCCACCATCATATCAGATTTGATATCAAAGCTGTCATTAATCAATACGGGCATATCTTTTAAATTGATAAGAGACAGCCAGATAGTTTTGTCAACACCCGCAAACACCTCCACATTAAATGTCATCACCAGTGTTATGGGTGCAGATTTCTCAAGCTCTCTATCACAGATAGTCTATGATTCCGACAAGATCAACATCAAGGGATTTTTAACAAACTTAAACTACTACAGGGTCAATCGAAGAATGCAGATGATATTTGTCAATGGACGATTTGTATCCAATAAAAATATTTCTTCAGCAGTAGAAAAAGCCTATTCTTCATTGTTGCCCAAGGGCAAATTTCCAGGATTTGTCATTTACATCACTATCGATCCAAATGATATCGATGTAAACATACATCCTCAAAAATCCATTGTCAAGATAGACAACATCAAAATGATCGAGGACCTGATCTACTCCATCACCAGCAAACACCTGCGAGAACGATTCTTGTCCAGACAGATGAATCCTTCACCGGTGAAGTTGGATAAAACCGAAATTGAAAGTAACATACTACAAAGCAAGGTATTACCGGAAAATTTGGTTATTGACGACCCAAATATTTTTGACCTGGAAACCGAGAGAGATACCTTGAAAGAATCAACCCCTGATCTGATCATCAAAATTGATGAAGACGCTGCCATTGAAAACGTGTACGAATATTTGGACTTTATCGGTCCTATATTTCAAGGTTATCTTATTTTTGAAGACACCTATCACAAGGAGCTTTATATCATGGACCAGCATGCGGCCCACGAGAGAATCAATTATGAGAAGCTTGTCAAATCCTATCGAAAAAAAGCTATAGATATTCAACAGCTTCTGATTCCTGAAGTGGTCCATCTAAGCACCGAGGAGTATGATAAAGCCCTTCGCAATAAGGGCATCTTCGCAGATCTAGGTTTTTCAGTAGATGATTTTGGGCTCAAATCCATCCATATAACCGCCATACCTTTGGCTTTAATTGACGGAAGCATCAAGGGCATGTTTTACCAGCTTTTGGATACGATGGATGAGCAACCTGAGAATACCATCTTGAAGATTGATGAACTGATTAAGAAAGCATGTGTTGCCTCTGTGAAATCAAGTGATCGAATTTCAAAAACAGAGGTTTTGAAGCTGGTGGAAAAATTGTCTGAATGCGACTCCCCCCATACATGTCCTCATGGCAGACCAATATGGATCAAATTTACCAGACATGATTTGGAAAAACTTTTCAACAGGACAAACTGAGGATGCGAAGATGAAAAAGAAACTATTGGTCATAGTAGGACCGACAGCAGTAGGGAAGACCTTCATATCAGTCGAGACAGCTAAAATGATTGGCTCCGAGATTATCTCAGCTGACGCCATGCAGATATATATCGGCATGGACATCGGCACGGCTAAAATACGTGAAGATGAAAAGCAAGGAATTCCGCATCATATGATAGATCTGGTCTACCCGAATGAAAAATTCACAGTCTCTGATTTTAAGACCAGGTCAAAAACTATTATTGAGAGATTGCACACCAGCGATAAAATTCCTGTGATTGCCGGTGGAACAGGACTATATGTCAATGCGCTGCTCTACAATCTGAATTTCTCCAATACAATGTCAGATGCCAGGATCAGGAGCAAACTCACACAACTTTTAGAAACCAAAGGCAAAGAGCATCTTCATAAGATGTTGGAGTCATTTGATCCAATAGCAGCCAATAGAATCCATATGAATAATGCCAAGAGAGTTATGAGAGCTCTAGAGGTCTATTCGATAACCGGAAAGCCTTTTTCGTCTTACAACACCGATTTCAGAGAGGAATCTGGTGATTATGATTTTGTGATAATTGGATTGGAAATGGACCGTCAACTGCTGTATAATAGAATCAACGAACGTGTGGACGACATGGTCAATGAAGGTTTGATAGAGGAAGTGTCGCGACTAAGAGCATTGGGATATGGAAGAGAACTCACATCGATGCAAGGAATCGGGTACAAGGAAATCATGCAATATCTGGACCGTGAAACAACATTGGAAGAATCTATAAGGCTATTGAAACGCAATACCAGACGTCTTGCCAAGAGACAGTTCACCTGGTTCAAAGCTGATCAAAGAATTAAATGGATCAATGTCGATCCAGTTAATATAGAACATACTATGTATGCTGTACAAAACTATTTGAGCGAGAGGGGAATACTATGAAGCAATCGATTAATCTGCAAGACTCATTTTTGAACCAGGCTAGGAAAGACAAGATCGGATTAACCATTTTTTTGACCAATGGTGTCAAGTTAAAGGGGTTTGTAAAAGGCTTTGATAATTATGTCATTATTTTCGAGTTAAATGACAAGCAACAATTGATTTATAAACACGCTGTATCGACGATTATTCCAGATTCAAATCTAAAAATTCAATCGAACAATGAATAAGGTGGGTTAGTTGAATAAATATAATTTATGTAAACTCTTTTCTCTGGCAAGAGACACGGAGGATGCCATATTGGAAGCCGAGGCTTCACTTTTGTCGAGATTCGAATCAATAGACCTCATCAAGGAGTATAACCAACTAAAAATCATTAAAGCTATGCAGGATTCGAATCTGAATTATACAAATTTTTATTGGAACACTGGCTATGGTTACAATGATCCTGGGAGAGAAAAGGTTGAAGAAATCTATGCCAAGGTTTTCAACACTGAGGATGCCTTGGTCAGACCCAATATCGTTTCTGGCACTCACGCATTATATCTGACATTATCAGCCATCACAACATATGGAGATACGATTCTTTCTATATCTGGTAGACCTTATGATACATTGTTGACAGTCCTCGGAGTAGAGGGAGATGAGGCCAACAGCTTGAAATCCCAAGGTATTGGCTATCAAGAGGTATCTCTTAAAAACAGGCGGGATTTCGACTATGATGCCATATCCAAGGCAATAGACCAGAACACAAAGGTTATAATGATCCAGCGTTCGACGGGTTACAGTGACAGAAAAGCTATTGTTATAGACAAAATTGAAGAATGCATCACTCGAATTAAAAACAAGCACCCTGAAATTATCATCATGGTAGACAATTGCTACGGAGAGTTTATTGAAACATCGGAACCAAGCGATGTAGGTGCAGATCTCGTAGTTGGATCTCTGATTAAGAATCCAGGCGGAGGAATCGCTTTGACGGGAGGCTACATCTGTGGAAAATCCCATCTTATCAATCAAATCGCCAACAGGTTGACTGCTCCTGGCATTGGAAAAGAGGTAGGTCTGACTTTCGGACAAACCAGAAATACCCTCCAAGGGCTATATCTGGCACCTTCAGCTGTTTCTGAATCACTTAAGGGATCATTGCTGATTGCTTCTTTGTTCAAAGGGCTTGGATTTGAAGTCATACCGGATTTGCATGATCAACGAAGCGATATTATCCAAAGTGTCGTATTCAATTCAAAAAAACTACTTATAAAGTTCTGTCAAGGTGTGCAAAGATCATCGCCAGTTGATTCACACGCAATAACCGAACCCTGGGCTATGCCAGGTTATAGCAATGATGTGATTATGGCCTCAGGTGCTTTCGTTCAAGGATCATCCATTGAAATCAGTGCCGACGCACCAATCAGAGAGCCATACGCGGCATTTTTTCAAGGTGGACTAACCTACACACAGTGCAAATTGGCAGCTGCCATAACATATGAAGATATTAAAAAAGAAGTCAAATAATCTCAATGACTTCTTTTATTTTGTCTCATATCTATTAATACTTGCGAATAACGCACTTGAGCAATCCCAGTATTGCCACTTCCTTTGTCAGTATCGGCTCCATATTGTCATTTTCAGGTTGAAGTCTGATATGGTCCTTCTCCCTGTAGAATCGTTTCAGGGTAGCCTCGTCGTCAATCAAGGCTGCCACGATATCTCCGTTCCTGGCTGAATTCTGACAGCTGATAACAACGTAATCGCCGCTAAATATGCCGGCATTTATCATACTGTCACCTTTGACCCTCAGAACAAAAGATTCATTATTGCCAATCCATTCAATGGGGATAGGGAACAGGTCCTCAGCATTCTCCGTGGCCAGTATAGGCTGTCCTGCCGCTATGCTGCCAATCAAGGGGATATTGACTATCTCCTTTTTGGGCAGATCATACAGGGCTGTCTCCTGATCGATCACTTCAATGGCTCTGTTTTTATTGGTGCCTTTCTTGATAAAGCCTTTTTGTTCAATAGCACTGAGATGAGAATGAACCGTGGAGGTAGAGCTTAATCCAACAGCTTTGCAAATCTCCCTGACTGACGGGGGATAGCCTTTGCTGTTTATTTCTTCCTTTATATAGTTGAGTATTTTTAGCTGGTTTTTTGACAATTCTTCGCTCATCATTTCACCTCATTCGAATTTTTTCTAATTATAACACAGTTCAAAAATAAAATCAAACATCTGTTCTTAAAAATATTGACAACGAACATGCGTTCTGTTATCATTAGATTAAACAAATGTTCGATGGAGGTTTGAAATGGTTGTATTTGGGAAATACAAAGTGGTCAACTATAATAGATTCAGAGTTTTTATTATGATAACAGCAATTCTAACCATATTGACAGTATTTTTGATGATTTATAACATTACAGCTTTTTCAGTCAATACCAACACTTATATCGAAGTACCAGTCCGTGCCGGTGATACAATATGGAATATCGCCAAGGAATATGGCGTATCCGATTCCATAAGACATGATGTTTATACCATTATGGAACTGAACAATATAGAAGACGGCATCATCTATCCCGGCCAGGTCATTATCGTCCCAAGTCTTTAAACCCAACCATTAATCTTCATCTTCAGAATCATCGGAACCTATGCCGCTCAGTGGATTGCTGTCGACGGCTTTTTTTAGTCTCTCACTATTGATGTGAGTATATATTTGTGTCGTCGAGACACTTTCGTGTCCTAAGATCTCCTGAAGCGCTCTGATGTCCACATCGCCATACTGATACATCAGTGTTGCAGCTGTGTGCCTCAGCTTATGTGGTGAATAGTGCTGATCCATCAAGCCTGCAACTGTCAGGTGTTTGTTTAGAAGGTGCTGTACCGCTTTTGGTGAGATTCTCGTTCTCCTTGAACTTAAAAACAAAGCCTTCTTATCACTTTCAAGGGGATCTGGCCTTTCCTTCAGATAATCATTGATGACTCTTACACAGGCCTGATTGAGATAGACGGTTCGTTCCTTATTGCCTTTGCCGATGACCGTAAGGGTATCATCCTTAATTTTGTCGATATCTATGCTGACCAGCTCGGATAGACGGACACCACAGTTAAGAAATATAGTGATGATTGCATAGTCTCTCGTTTTGTATTTACCATCAATAGCCTTTAACAGTCGCTTTGATTCTTCCAGGGACAAATGTACCGGAAGCCTGGCTTCGATCTTAGGCGTTTCCAGATTCTCTGCAGGGTTTTTATCGATAACGTTGACTACGCCCTCAAGATATTTGAAATAAGACCTTAAACTGGCGATTTTGCGCGCTTTTGTTTTATTGTTATTGCCTCGCATCTTATCAATAAAAGAGACAAAGGCATGGAGATCTCTGAGCTTGATGTTCTGGAGAAAATCCTCTGACAGGGAACTGATGTCAATCTCGTCAAAAACCTTTTCATCAGTCAGCTTGAATCTTATGGCGCAAAAGCGATAGAATATCCTTAGGTCTAAAAAATACTCACTGACAGTTTGTTGGGATTTGCCTTTGATGGTTTCTATATAATTAAGGAAGTCTATCAGAAGAGAGGGGGCATTGAAAGTATCCATAAAAGCTCCTGCTTATCTTTTTATTTTTTGTCGCAAAATAGTTATTTTGCGACAAATCGCATTTATTTATTGTAATTATAAAGCTTTTTATAACTAATTTCAAGTCATTTCGCAAAATTCTCAGAATTAGCCCTTTTTAGACATTTTAAGGATTTTTGAATCGATTTGATGTATTAGTATTATGAAATTTGTTCAAATGGCTTAAAATCAAAATATTTAATCGGTGAAATCTTAAAAAATCAAAAAAAGTATAAGCTGCAACGTTCACAGCCTATACTTTTAAATCAACGTCAATTCCCAGTAGGTTTTGGTTTTTCTGCAATATCGGTTCAATCTTGCCAGTGATGAATTCTTCGACTTGCAGTGCGCTTCGACCAGTGAACTTCGTAGGATCGATTATATTGTGTATTTCTTCTTCACTAAGCATTATTTTATCAGATTTGATCATTCTTTCAATCAGGTCGTTTTTCCGGCCATATTTTTTTACTTGCTCCGAAGCTTCCATAGACAAAACTCTAATTTCCTCATGAAGATCCTGTCGATCGCCACCTCGTTTAACAGATTCCATAATGATGTTCTCAGTCGCCATAAACGGCAGCTCCTCATCAATGTGTTTTTTAATGACTTTTTCATTGACAATGACACCCTTGAAAATATTGACTGCTATTGTCAATATTGCGTCACAGCCTAAAAATGATTGTGGTATCGTCAAACGTTTGTTCGCAGAATCGTCAAGTGTTCTTTCGAACCACTGTGTGGAGGCTGTGTCTTCAGTACTATGGGATGTATTTATAATAAAACGGGCTAATGAGGCTATTCTTTCGCTTCTCATGGGGTTTCTCTTGTAGGCCATAGCTGATGATCCTATCTGATGTGATTCAAATGGTTCTTCAATTTCCTTTAGACTCTGGAGCAGTCTGAAATCATTGGTCATCTTGTGCAAAGACTGGGCGATGCCGCTTAAAATATTGGTGACACGAACATCAATTTTCCTTGAATAAGTTTGTCCTGTAACATCATAGGACCCTTCAAATCCCATTTTTTCCGCAATTAGTCTATCCAGTTCTGCGACTTTGAAATGATCACCGTCAAAAAGGCTTAAGAAACTGGCTTGAGTTCCTGTTGTTCCCTTTGCACCTCTCAATTTCAAGCCATTCAAAACATACTCCAAATCGCAGAAATCAAAATAGAGATCCTGAAGCCATAATGAAGCCCTCTTCCCCACTGTTGTCAATTGAGCCGGTTGGAAATGAGTGTAACCCAATGTTGGCAGGTCCTTATATTTTATGGCAAAGCTTGACAACTCATTCATCACATTGATCAGTTTGATTCTGATCAACTCCAGTGCTTCTTTCATTTGAATGATATCTGTATTATCTCCAACAAAAGCACTGGTTGCTCCAAGGTGGATAATAGGTTTAGCCAAGGGACATTGCGCACCGTAAGTATGAACATGGGCCATGACATCATGTCTGAATTCCTTTTCTTTCAGACTGGCCATTTCAAAATCTATATTGTATATGTTTTTCTCAAGCGCTTCGATTTGTTCGTCACTGATGTTTAAACCCAATTCCTTTTCTGACTTTGCCAGAGCAACCCAAAGCTTTCTCCATGTGGAGAATTTTTTTTCGTCAGAAAATATATAGCTCATTTCTTTGCTTGCGTATCTTGTTATAAGCGGGTTCGTGTAAGAAGTATAATCTTTTATATCAATCCCTCCTCTTCTATCTTTCTTTATTTAAATTGAAAGTAAAATTAATGTTCCCTTTTCCGTCGATCATGTCTTTTCTGATTCAATAATGTAAGCTGAATCATGAAAAAGGAGTAAACGAATTAGTTTACTCCCTCAGTTTTCATTACTTGGCATACTCGATAGCTCTTGTCTCCCTAACAACATTGACTTTGATTTGTCCGGGATACTCCAGCTCCTGTTCAATTCTTTTTACGATGTTTCTAGCTATTAAAACGATGCTGTCATCATTGACATCTTCAGGTTTGACCATGATTCTAATTTCCCTGCCTGCCTGAATGGCAAATGATTTTTCCACGCCTTCAAATGAATTGGCAATTTCTTCAAGTTTTTCCAGTCTTTTGATGTAGGATTCAAGTGTCTCTCGTCTTGCACCAGGTCTGGCAGCTGAAATAGCATCAGCCGCTTGTACAATAATCGCTTCTATAGTCTGTGGTTCAATGTCGTTATGATGTGACTCAATAGCATGTACAACCTCATTGCCTTCCTTGTATCTTCTGGCAATATCGCCACCGATTTCAACATGTGGTCCTTCAATTTCATGATCTACTGCTTTTCCGATATCATGTAGTAAACCAGCTCTTTTAGCAATTTTTATATCCGCACCGAGTTCGGCTGCCATTATACCACTAAGATGGGCAACCTCGATAGAGTGTTTCAATACATTCTGTCCATAACTGGTTCTATATTTCAATCTTCCCAGTAGCTTTGTCATTTCACTTTTCAAGCCATGTACGCCAGTATCAAAAGCGGCCTTTTCACCTTCATCTTTAATGATCTGATTGATTTCTTTTCTTGCTCGTTCGACCATTTCCTCAATTCTGGCAGGATGAATTCTTCCGTCAGTAATCAATTTTTCCAATGCTATTCTGGCAACTTCTCTTCTTATAGGATCAAAGCCTGATATAACAACGGCTTCAGGAGTGTCGTCAATTATTAGATCAATCCCTGTCAGTGTTTCCAGGGCTCTTATGTTTCTTCCTTCACGTCCTATGATTCTGCCTTTCATTTCATCATTCGGTAAATCCACTACAGAAACTGTCGTTTCAGCGACATGATCTGCGGAGCATTTTTGTATGGCATAAGTGATAATTTCTCTTGCTTTTTTGTCTGCGGTGTCTTTAGCGTCTCTTTCTATTTCCTTTATCATGATTGAGGCATCGTGTTCCACATCTTTTCTGATGCCTAGTAGAAGCATTTCCTTCGCTTCCTCGGAGGTTAACCCGGAAATTCTTTCCAGCTCCAACCTTTCTCGTTCCAATGATTCATCAATTTCTTTTTCTCTCAATTCGATTTCTTTGTACTTTCTGTTAAGCTTTTCTTCACGTTTTTCAAACAATTCGTTTTTATTATCCAGTAATTCTTCTTTTTTGAGCAGTCTCTTTTCAGTTTTTTGTAATTCTGCTCTTCTTTCCTTATTCTCTCTGTCAGCTTCATTTCTCATCTTGTGGACTTCATCTTTAGCTTCAATCAGCAATTCTTTCTTTTTTGTCTCAGCTGTTTTAATTCCGTCCTCAATTATTCTCCTAGCTTCGCTTTCAGCACTGATTATTTTTCTTTCAGCAAAAGTTCTTCTGACGAAAAATCCGATTAATCCACCAATCAGTGTTCCGGCCAAAGCAAATAAAACATTTTGTAATTCCAACAAATTGTCACCTCCTAGTATTC
>DMAP01000018.1 GCA_003446975.1 Clostridiales bacterium
TATCCTTAAATCTGTTTCAGCCCCTTTCATTGACAATGCCCAGGAAATATCCCCTGGCATAAGGACTAAATCATCTTGTCCAACCTTTTGATGCCAATCCTCGAATATTCTCAAATCATGGTCTTCCCAATTTTTGCCGAATACATCCATTGGCTTTTCTTTTTTTGAGTCCAGATGGAGGTCGGATATTCCAAATATTTTCATGCAACTATTTACGATAAGGCCACGTAATTGAATTCAGCATCCATGTCCCTTAACATATCTCCTTCTCTTTTATGGCAAGAAAACAAAATCACCTGCCGACTTTTCCCGATATCTCTTAAGATTTTCAACGCACTAAAAAGCCTTCCATCATCATACTGTGTAAAGCAGTCATCCAGTATGATCGGGGATGACTTGTCTTTTGATATTATATCTATTAATGCAGTACGGACAGCGAAAAACAACTGATCAATGGTTCCGGCGCTGAGATTGTCAATATCTACCAGCATATCATTGTACTCATCAAATATTGTCAGATTAAGATCCTCATCTATTTTGACCTCTTTATACTTTCCGTTTGTTATTGTGTTCATGTAAAAGTTTATCTTCCTATTCAATTTAGGAACGAACTCCTCTTGTATGATTGCGGCCAATCCTGAAATGTCCTGAGCTGTCTTTTCAATTAGCAGCTTATTATTGATCAAGTGGTCTTTAGATTGGTTATAGTAATCAAGTTCCTCTGAAATTTCAACAAATGCTCTTGCTTGATCCCTTGCATCAGATAAATTGCTCATGAGTCTTTCGCATTTTTCCTCCATCTCCATTATTTCTCCAATGATTGCATCTCTTTTGTCATATACCTCATCTTTATCGTCGAATGGCAGCGCTTGAAGTATTTTGCCCGATCGATCTATTTTTTCTCGTATTTCTTCCAGCGAATAGCGTCCCAGCAAATTGACCAGCTCAATATTCTTATCCTTTCTTTCAACGATTTTACCTTGCAGGTCTCGTTGTTCCCTAATCTGATGTTTCAGTTCATCAATGGATGAGACATTATTCTGATTGAGCGTTTCCTCAACCAATCTAAAATGCTCTTCTCTCTCTCTAGCGGCTTCATCAAGCTCATTTGCCAATTCCATATAATTCTGATCGAATGTATTTAATCGATCAATTTTTCTATTCAATTCCAGTATTCTATTCGATACATCTAAAATGACTTCATTGGTTAAATTTTCATAACCGAATGGTTTCACGATTTTCAGCAGGCTTGCTTCCCTTTCATCGCATTTTCTTTTGATAAAATCAAACTCATCTTCAAGTGCTTCAAGGATGTGCTTCTTCTCTTCGATATTGCTGATCTCGTTCATGGAAATGTTGTATTTGGATTTTAACTCATTAAAATTGCTGCAATCTGTGTCAATAATCAATTGGTTGTTTTCCTCAACCAAGTAATTCAACAAATCCTTGCTATTTGATTTCTCCTCTTTGGCAATATGCATCTCAAGTTTCAATGTCTTAATCAGATTAGTGCTTCGCGTCGTGTCTCTAATGATGAGAACGGGTACAACAAGGCTAGCCAACAAAGCGTATAGCAAATTATCGCCATAGTTGCTTACCGCCCAGTAAGTAGCCGCTGAAATAGCTGCCGCCATAAGAAATGCCAGAGTCAATTTAGTATTCTTGTTTCTTTTTTCCTTCTTGAGTTTCTGACCAATTACAGTCACTATATCACTGTCTATTATACCCTTCAAATATCTTATTTCTCTTAGATTATCACTGAATTTCTCGAATGATGCAAATATTTTTCCATGGTTGTTTCTTTCAAATATCGCTATGTCCTGCTGAATGGCATCAATTCTAGATCCAAGTCTATCCAATGCCTCTCTGTCATTCTGATGCATTTCATAGTTTGTCTCCATCTTCTTATATTCATCGGAGTCGATGTTGATGAGCTGGCTTTTTCTAATATCATCCGCTTCTTTTTCCAAGTCTGCTATTTGTTTTCTTATGTTTTCTTCTAGCTCTTCTAATTGTTCAATTTTTGATATAGCCTTAATTAATTTCTCATATTCCTCCAATGTTATTTCCAGCACGGATTCTGAGTTTCCAATTTCAGCATTTAATGCATCGATTTCCTTTTGTAGCTGAACAGCCTGGTCGTAGGTTTCCGTCAGTTTCTCATTTTCCAACTCATCAACTATTTCATTGATTTGAGTCAGCTCTTCATTTCTGAGCTTCAATTGTTTTCTGTAAACATCTATTAAAATCAATTTTCGATTTAATCTCAAATCCAGTTCATTTCTTTTTTCCAACTCTTCGTTCAAGGACTTGATTTTATTATTGATAAGGCCAAGCTGGCCGGACATATCTTTTTCATTCCCAATTTCATCGCCCATTTTCTTAAGTTCATCGAAAGCTTCAGCCATTTTGATGCTTTCATCTCTTGATTTTGCCAAATTTTCAATTTTTTCCTTTATTTCAACCAGCAACTCATCGTCTGTTTGGCTCCCAAGTTGATTGATGCTGAAGCTATTTTTGAACACTCTTCTGTTAACACCAAATATGGTTTTCCCTGGCTCAATGATACCTGTCTTTTTATTCTTGATAAAAAGGTGCTGGATATCTTCGTTTGTATCATAGTTCTCAACCGTTACCGTTTTATTTTTGAAATCTCTGGTTAAAACCACATTGGCATCATTGGTTGTGTAGCTTATTTGTCCGGAAAAGGATTCTCCCGCCCAAGGTTTGAACTTGCTTGTATCTGACAAGCCATAAAACATCCCTTCAATGAATCTGTGGATTGTGCTTTTGCCTGCCTCATTATGGCCATATATCACATTAATGCCCTTTTCCAGCTTTATCGACTTATCTTTAAATTTTCCAAAATCAAGCAGTCTTATTTCATTAATTACCATCTGTCATTCTCCCCTTTTCATTCAACAGCACACTCAATCCCAACAACAAGGATTTTTGTCTGTTTAGATTTTCTTCTCCAGATGCCTTAAACTGTTTGAAATACTGCCCTATAATATTGTCGTCATTTTCCTCTATCCAATAATCGTAATCTATATGGTAAAGATAATCATCAATAAACTCAATATATTGAAAAAAACTGGAAGCCTCGGTTNNATGAAAGAGATAATCGTCAACAAACTCAATATACTGAAAGAAACTGGAAGCTTCTGTTTTCAATCTGTTCATATCAATTGCCATATCCACTTTCCCGGTTAGGATAATTCTGTAATAATCTTTGGATGCAGAGATGTAATCCCCTGAAAATTTGATGATATCCAATATCTTGTCATAACTGAAATCCTGCTGCAAAAATATTTCCTTGGAAATGAATCTGCT
>DMAP01000085.1 GCA_003446975.1 Clostridiales bacterium
ATACAAAAACAGATTCGAATAATGGGCATAGTCGATAGGCAACTCAAGAAAATTGAAAATTCTGAAAATTAGGAATATAATAATGTATCATAGGAGGCTTCATGGATACCAAAGCGAATCTAAATTTTCCGATTGTGGGCATAGGCGCATCTGCAGGAGGCTTAGCCGCATTTGAGGCTTTTTTTAGTGGCATACAAAAAGAGTCGGAACCTGGCATGGCTTTTGTGCTGATCCAACATTTAGCACCGGATCATAAGAGCATTTTAGCTGAAATCATAAAAAAATTTAGCCATCTGGAAGTGTTTGAAGTGGAAGATGGCATGAGGGTCAAACCTAACTGTATTTATACGATTCCCCCCAATAGAAATATGGCTTTACTTGATGGTGCCCTTCAACTGTTAGAAATCACTTCTCCTAGAGGACAAAACATGCCGATCGATTATTTCTTTCGTTCATTGGCAAGTGATCGAAAAGAGAAAGCGGTTTGTGTCGTCCTTTCAGGCACTGGAAGCGATGGCACAGTAGGGCTTAAAGCGATTAAGAGCGAAGGTGGAATCGCGATTGCACAAAGTCCGAATAGCGCAGAATATGACGGTATGCCTAAAAGTGCGATTGCAACAGGTTTGGTGGATTATCAGTTGCCACCGAACGAGATGGTTAAGCAGCTTATTTCATATGTTTCTCATGCCAGTTGGTTAACAGAACAAAAGGTTGATTCAAATACGCCTAATAACGAAAACATGCTTAAAAAAATATTCCTACTCATTCGAAACCAAACGGGACATGATTTCACTTATTATAAGCCGAGTATGATCAACAGGCGCATTGAAAGACGACTGGCCGTAAACCAGTTAAAAAACATGACGGAATATATTAAATTCCTGCAGCAGACACCAGATGAAATTGATTTGCTCTTAAACGATCTGTTGATTGGCGTGACGAGTTTTTTTAGAGATAAGGACGCTTTTGAAAAACTGGAGATGGAAATTATTCCAAAGATTTTTGATAATAAACCTTCAAACTCGACGATTAGAGTGTGGTGTGCGGGCTGCTCCACTGGTGAGGAGGCATATTCAATCGCCATGTTGCTCCATGAATATCAAGAAAAGCTTAAAATGGAGTTTAATATACAAGTCTTTGCAACAGATATAGATCGACAAGCAATCGCTATTGCCAGAGCTGGCGTATACCCTCACAGCGTGATTGATGATATGTCATCTGACCGGGTTGAAAGATTTTTTATCTTAGAACCTGATCATGTTTCCTATCGCATTAGCAAGTCCATCAGAGAAATGCTCATATTCTCGGAACAGAGCGTAATTAAAGATCCGCCATTTTCCAAACTTGATTTAATCTCCTGCAGAAATCTAATGATATATTTGGGTAGTCCACTTCAGAAAAAGTTGATACCTCTTTTTCATTATGCCTTAAGACCAAATGGCATATTGTTTTTAGGCATTTCTGAAACGATCGGCAATTTTGAACTGTTGTTTGACGTGATTGATCGAAAATTGAAGTTTTACAGACGAAAGGAAGATCTTGAAGGGATCCAGAGGAATGCGCTCAGCCAAATTCTGATTCCATCAATTGAGAAAGACCATATCAGTCATTCGAAAGAAATTAAAGCAGATAGTAAGCCTAAGCCTTCGCTAAGGGAAATTACTGAAAAAGCTATATTAAAGGAAAGCATAATCTCTGGAATTCTTGTCAATGAGATTGGCGATATAGTATATATTCACGGTCGCACTGGGATGTATCTTGAGCCTATCCAAGGTGAAATCGGCGTAAGCAATATTTTGAAGATGGCACGTGCTGGTTTAAATCGAGAACTTAAGGTTGCTCTCAAAAAAGCAGTAGAAAAAAATGAAACGGTCCGTATACCTGATTTGAATGTTAAAACAAACGGACATTTTCAGAAAGTCAATCTAACCATTAAACCTGTTTCAATCGGCTCGGCGGCGACTCAGAAAAAAACGCTATATCTAATATTGCTCGATGAAGCAAAGAATCAGCAGGCTATTAAAAAAGTTGAGCCTGATTCGCCGGTTCCTACTGTTGAACTAGAAGCGTATATAGAGGAACTGAAGACAGAATTGCGGATAAAAGATGAAAATTTGCAGGCGGCAAACGAAGAGCTTGAAACGTCGAATGAAGAGCTAAAATCATCCAACGAAGAGATGCAGTCGATTAATGAAGAATTGCAGTCCACAAATGAAGAGCTCGAAACATCCAAAGAGGAGCTACAATCCATTAACGAAGAGCTCTCAACTGTGAATTCTGAACTTCAGATCAAAGTGCATGATTTATCACAGGTCAATAATGATATGAACAATCTGCTATCGGGTACAAATATTGCTACGATTTTCCTGGATCATCAGCAAAATATATTAAGGTTTACACCGACAGCCAATAAAATCATAAACTTGATCCCGGGTGATGTCGGCCGACCAGTCACACATATTGCATCTAATTTGATTGGCTATAATCAGTTGACAACCGATGTGAAAGATGTTCTTGACTCGTTGATTCCGAAGAACATAACGGTTCAAACCATAGAGGGAAAATGGTATGAAATGATTATTCAACCATACCGCACGATCGAAAATGTAATTGAAGGCGTTGTGTTAACGTTTGTTGACATTACGGATGCCAAGACAGCCAAAGATATGTTGGCCATATCTGAAATGGGTTATCGCACCCTTTTTGAAACAGCACAAGAAGGCATTTTGGTTTTAGATGGTGAAACAGGCAGAATAAAGAATGTAAATCCATATTTAATTGATCTCTTAGGGTATCCTGAAAACAAATTTTTAGAAAAAGAAATATGGGATATTGGCTTATTGAAAGATGTTGTATCAAATAAAGAAAATTTTCAAGCGTTACAGAAAAAGAAATACATTCGATATAAAGATTTGCCGCTTGAAACGGCTGACGGCAAGAAAATTGCTGTTGAGTTTATAAGCAATGCCTATGAAATTGACCAAACTAAAATTATACAATGCAACATAAGAGTGATTCATCACACTAATCAACCTGATCTAGATGAGAAGGAAGGCATTTCATGAAAAAAGAGAACAGTGTAAATTCAAATCACCAAAGGCCAAAGCAAGAAATAGGCACCGAAATGGATTTACGCTCAAAAGTGGAAGCGTTAATCAAAATGGATGATATGTACAAAAAAGAGTCGACAGAAAAATTGTCGCTCGAGGAAATAAAAACACTCGTCCATGAACTTAAGGTCTACCAAATAGAACTTGAAATGCAAAATGAAGAACTAAGAATTACCCAATCAGAACTGGAATATTTGAAAAGCAGATATTTTGATATATATAATCTTGCCCCAGAAGGGTATTTGATTGTTTCTGAAAAGGGTTTGATCATCGAGTCAAATTTGACTGCGGCAGTGATGGTTGGAGAATCTAGGCATAACCTTATTAAAAAACGACTGTCAGAATATATACTTGAAGAAGATCAAGACAACTATTACCGATATAGAAAGCTGTTGTTTGATTCCATGCAACCTCAAGAGTGTGAGCTGAGAATGCTTAAGGATGGTCACCATATATTTTGGGCACATATGAAATCAACCGTTGTAAAAGAGGATGGACAACTCTATTGCCGAATGATGATCAACGATATTTCATTCAGAAAGAATGCAGAGATCATGTTAAAAGAAAGCGAGGAGAAACACCGGCTACTCATCACACAGATGACGCAAGGCTTGGTTGTACTTGAGGCTGTTCATGATAATTTAGGCAACCAGATTGACTTTTGCATCATAGATTCAAATAGAGCTTTTGAGACCATGACAGGCTTGAAGCGTGAAGCCATAATCGGAAAAAATTTCCGTTCGCTGATGNNAACCTCAATCTTTTGAAAATTATTCTAGGGAGTTGAGTAAATTTTTTGAAGTCATAGCTTATTCGCCAAATCCGAAACAAGTTGCAGCGATTTTTAATGACATTTCAAAGCGCAAACAGATTGAAGTGCAGCTTAAACAGAATATGAACGACTTAGTGGTGACACAACGTATTGCACATCTGGGTACATGGAGAATGAATGTAGTTACGAACGAAGTCCATTGGACCGAAGAACTATACAAAATGTTTGGGCTAGACCCGTCCAAGACGCCTCCGCCTTTTTCAGAGCACAATAATCTATTCACAGTTGATAGCTGGAAAAAATTATCATCTGCCTTTGATCGAACAAGGGAAACAGGAATCCCAAATGAATTGGAACTGGAGAGTGTTTTAAGCGATGGCTCGCACAAATGGATGTGGACCCGCATGGAAGCTCAAAAGGATGCAAAAGGGATGGTCGTATCACTTTGGGGAGCTGCCCAAGACATTACAGAGCGAAAAAATAACGAAGAGAAGTTATTTTATTTAAGCACGCATGATCACCTTACAGGCTTGTATAATAGGCGATATTTTGAGCAAAAACTAAAAGAACTTGACGAAGAAGCATTTCTTCCATTATCCATTATCATGTTCGATGTCAATGGACTAAAACTTGTCAACGACTCGTTTGGACATGATTTTGGAGACATGCTTCTCAACAAATCCGCTGAAACGATTAAAAGCGTTTGTCGTGAAGACGATATAGTTGCTAGAATTGGAGGGGATGAATTCGTACTTGTTTTACCTAAAACGACGGAACGTGAAACTGTAAAAATCGCAAATCAAATAAAAGAACTGACCAGTCAAATAATAGTCGCAAATATTGAGTTGTCCATTTCGTATGGATATGACACGAAAAGTAAAAAAAGTCAATCCATATCAGAAATCGTTGTAAATGCTGAAAACCATATGTACAAGCACAAATTATTTGAACGCACAAGCATAAGAAGTAAGACGATAGAACTTATCATGAGCACTTTATTTGAGAAAAGCAAGCATGAAGAGCAACACTCCAATAGAGTCAGTCATATTTGTCAAGAGATTGCGAGAAAAATGGAACTGGATCAAAATAGCATCAATCAAATGAGAATTGTTGGACTCCTTCATGATATTGGTAAAATAGGTGTTGATGAAAACATACTTAATAAAGCGGGCAGCTTGACAAGTGTTGAACGCATCGATATAGAAAGGCACCCTGAAATTGGCTGGAGGCTACTGAGCTCCACAAACGAGTTCTCTGATTTGGCACAATTTGTGATTCATCACCATGAAAAGTGGGATGGTAGTGGTTATCCAAACGGTCTTGAAGGTGAAGCGATTCAGCTTGAAGCGAGAATTATTGCCGTTGCGGAGGCTTATGAAGCGATGACCAGCAGCCGTAATTTCGATAAGAGGCTATCCGTGCAGGAGGCGGCAAAAGAGCTGTTGAGTTGTGCAGGAACGCACTTTGATCCTAAGATTGTTGAGGTGTTTCTCGAAAATGTATTGCCTGAAAACAAGAACATATAAAGGTGTTTTATGCCAACGTATCTATAAAATGGACTTTTCATCATTTATGGTGTATAATTATAGGTAAGCAACTTCGTAAATAGTTCTAAATGGAATCGAAGACTGTATGACCTGATTTGGACGCTTTGGTCATATAAGAGTCAATAGCGTAACCGGCCTTTTGGCTGGTTTTTTTTGTTTTTTGAAAAAAGATCATGTTTGTTTGCGCAGTGCTTATTAAGAAAGGATGGTTCATATGAATGAATCAATTTTAAAGGGAAAGTGGAAGCAAATTAAAGGAAGTGCAAAAATACAATGGGGGAAACTGACAAACGACGACCTTGATGTTGTTGAAGGCAACTTTGAAAAGCTGTCTGGAATCATTCAAGAAAAGTATGGCAGGAGCAAAGAAGAGGCTGATGCAGAAATTAGTGCGTTCGAAAAAGCAAATAATAAAAGTTAAGCATAAAATTGCACAGGTGG
>DMAP01000355.1 GCA_003446975.1 Clostridiales bacterium
CGAGTGTCTTGGTTGACACTACGAAAGTTTGTTAGGAGGATGAGTTTTATGAAATCTTTGAAACAGTTTGCTTCACAAGTTGCCGTGAATCAAGTACTAAGCTACGTGGACAAAAATCCAAAGGAGAATCTGGCAAAATTTCTCTCCACATCTGAAAAGGTTGTGGTCAACCCCCGGGATCTAAAAGCCATTAAAATCCTTCAAAATGAAATGAGCAAGGAAAAGAGCCCTTGGATTGATTTGATTTACAGATTTTTTGATCAAACCTCAGCTCGTAATCAAAAGAAGTTTGTCAACAATTTCTTGATTAATTCAGTTGTTTACGGGATAGATCGAAGAAAAAAACTGATGGCAGACATGGATGTATCCATCCCTTGGACCATCCTCATTGACCCAACTTCCAAATGCAACCTCAAATGCACAGGTTGCTGGGCTTCAGAATATGATAAAACCGATGAGCTATCCATCGATACAATAGATAGAATCATCACTGAGGGAAAGGAGCTAGGCATTTATGTCTATCTTTACTCGGGAGGTGAGCCTTTCGTCAGAATAAAAGATATTCTGTCGCTGTGCAGGAAGCACGACGATTGTTACTTCAGCTGCTTTACAAACGGTACCCTTATCACTGAAAGCATAGCAAAAGAAATCGCTGAAGTCGGAAATTTCGCTCCAGGAATAAGTATTGAAGGTTTTGAGAAAGACACCGACTTCAGGAGAGGAAAAGGTACATTCGCAAAAACCCTTAAGGGAATGGAATATCTGAAAGAAGAGGGTGTAATGTTTGGCGCATCTCTTTGCTATCATCACTATAATTACAAGGAAATTGGTTCTGAAGCGTTTATAGACTTTCTGATAGACAAAGGTGCTTATTTTACCTGGCTTTTCACCTACATGCCTATCGGTAAGGATGCAGATACTGATTTGTGTTGCAGGCCGGAGGAAAGAGAGTACATGTATCATAAAATCCGAGAATTCAGAACATCGAAACCACTTTTCACCATGGATTTCTGGAATGACGGTGAGTTTGTTGAGGGTTGCATTGCTGGAGGAAGAAATTACTTTCACATCAACGCCCATGGTGATGTCGAACCTTGTGCATTTGTCCATTATTCAGATACAAACATCAACGACGTTAGCTTGCTAGAAGCTTTGCACTCCCCTATCTTCAAGGCTTACCAAAATAGACAACCTTTTAATCAAAATCACTTGCGTCCATGTCCGATACTGGATAATCCAGGCATGATTGTTAAAATGGTCAATGAAACCCACTCATACTCAACCCAGCCAGTTGACAAGGAGCCCCCGGAATCTTTGGAGAAAAAGTGCTCACCGATTGCTCACAAGTGGGCAGACACAGCTGATGCGCTCTGGGAAAAATCACACACATAAGAAAAAAATATAATCAAAAATAATGCTAAAACACCTGCCCCATTTAAGGGCAGGTGTTTTATCTGACAACTAGAATATAATTTAACTCAATATCCTCCACATCTGTTATCAGTGCATTGTTGTCTTTCAAGTGCAATGCATAATCAACGACTTCACTGGTGATGACTTCACCTGGTGTGATGATTGGTATGCCAGGTGGGTAAGCCATAATAGATTCACAGCTGATTCTCCCGACCGATTCCTTGAGTTTGATTCTTTCAGTATCACTATAGAAGGCATCTCTTGGAGACATTCTGACCTCAAGTTCACCTACATTTTTCAAATGATTTATGTTCTTTGCATTTCTATAGTCGGTGACTGCAATATGTTTTAAAGCGTTTATCAGCACTTGAATGCTCTCATAGGTGTCACCCAAGCTGATAACAGCTAGTGTGTTGTATGCATCCCCTAGTTCCATCTGAATATTATATTGATCTCTGAGAATATCATAGAGTTCAAATCCTGTGATGCCGATCTTGCAGGAATTAATGACCAGTTTTGTTTCATCGAATCCATATACTCCCGGTCGCCCTATTATTTCCCTGCCAAAGGCGTGGAAACCTGGTATCTTATTTATTTCATTCCTAGCGTATCGAGCAATATCCAGTGCTTCCTGAAGCATTTTTGTTCCATTCAATGCCAGGTTTTTTCTTGCGCCATCTATACTTCCCATCAGTAGATATGATGCGCTTGTTGTTCCATTGATGTTTAGGTACTTCCTAATTTGACTTTCTTGAATGATGCCCTGTCTAGATACTATAGCACTGCTTTGAGTCAATGACCCGCCTGTCTTATGTGTGCTGACTGCTGAAGCGTCTGCCCCTGCTTCCATAGCACTGGATGGTAAGTCTACATGAAACCGAAGATGAGCGCCATGTGCCTCATCAACTAAAACTGCCATACCGTGTTTATGAGCATGCTCAACAATTGGTTTTAACTCAGATACAGCACCGTAGTACGTGGGATTAATCAAAAATATAGCTTTTGCATCAGTGTTTTCATTGATTGTATTTATTGCCTTTTCCGTATCCACACCATGGAAAATACCTAGTTTGACGTCGTACTCCGGTTGAATATAGACAGGAATCGCTCCGGACATTATCAAAGCACTAACGACAGATTTGTGCGCATTTCTAGGGATTATAATTTTATCACCAGGTTTGCAGACAGCCATAATCATGCTCTTGACAGCAGAGCTTGTGCCATTTACAACAAAATATCCATAATCAGCACCATATGCCTCAGCTAGAAGCGTTTCCGCCTCTTTGATTACAGAAGTTGGATTGGATAGCATGTCAAGGGATTTCATGGAATTGAAGTCCAATGATAATGCTTTTTCTCCAAATATTTCTGCCAGCTCTTGAGCACCTCTGCCATATTTATGTCCGGGCACATCGAAGGGTGTGCAGTTTTTTTTCTTGTATGCTATCATAGCATCCAATAATGGTGTTCTGTTTTGCTTCACAT
The DNA here is from genome assembly GCA_003446975.1 of Clostridiales bacterium. Lineage (GTDB taxonomy): Bacteria > Bacillota > Clostridia > Tissierellales > Dethiosulfatibacteraceae > 38-11. The sequence goes on from DMAP01000355.1 coordinate 2,899, forward strand.
TTTCGTGTTCCATTATTATGATGCTTTGTGGTAGAAAGTTAATTGTCCTTTTCATTAATATGCCTTCCTTTTAGTTTGATGTTATTGTTTCAATGCAGTCAGGGTCAGCTCTCTCAGTACCTTGCAGGCTACTGCTGTTGATGCGCCTGTGGTATCATATTGAGGGGATAACTCCACAATGTCCATACCAACAATGTTCAAATCCCCGAGGGCATGAATCGCATCCATCAATTCTTTGAAGCTTACCCCTCCGGGTTCTGGTGTTCCTGTTCCAGGGAAAACCGCTGGGTCTAAAACATCCAGATCAATGGTGATATAAACATTCTTACCTTTTAATGCGTCAACAACCGTTTTAACAGTATCCACATTATAGCGTTCCATTATTGTATGGCTATCGCTCCAGACAAACTCACTCTTTTCTCCTGACCTAATACCGAATTGATAGATTCGATTATCACCAATCAAATCCCAACATCGTTTTATGACTGTGGCATGTGACAATGCTTCGCCAAAAAAGAAATCCCTTAAATCTGTGTGCGCATCAAAATGTATCAGATAAAGGTCAGGGCACGCTTCATAGACCGCCTTGAAAGCCGGATAAGTGACAAGATGCTCCCCACCAATCATGAAAGGTATCTTGCCATCTTGTACAATTGTTTTCGTAGTTTCATAAATATTATCAAGTGCTTTTTTTGTATTTCCAATCGGTATATAGACATTGCCACTGTCATTCAACTTGAATTCTCTTAAATCCTTATTCAAGTATGGACTGTAGGTCTCAAGACCCAAAAAGTCATTTCTAATATAAGCCGGACCAAATCTGGTTCCTGGTCTGAAGGATGTTGTTCCATCGAAAGGAGCTCCAAAAACGACCAGTTCAGATTCTTCATAGCTACAGTCAAAAGCATTTAAAGTGGTTTTTTCAATATCAATCATTGTCAATCATCTCCTTGACATAATTCGGGAGCATGAATGATGCCCGATGTAAATCTGTATTGTAGTACTTTGTTTTTAAATCAAGCTGGTTCCAACTTTCAATGTTGTTGTTGAAAACAGGATCAATCCCCTTTGAATTGAATCCAAACAGCCAATGGCCGGAGGGATATGTAGTCATATGAAACTGATACACCTTCACCATAGGAAATACCTTTTTGATTTTCTTATTGGCTCTGATCAGTTCTCTTCTTTCTTTCTCGTAATAAGGACTCTCATTCTGATTGATCATAATGCCATTCTCAGTCAAAGCATCATAGCAATCACTATAAAAGCTTTCTGTGAACAATCCCTCTCCTGGACCGATAGGATCAGTCGAATCAATTATGATTAGATCATACTCGTTTTTCTTTTTTCCCATAAATTTGACGCCGTCTTCATAGCACAGCGTCACTCTATTATCATCAAGCATGCAGGCTGTCTGTTGAATATATTTTCTGGAAACGTCAACTACTACCTTATCAATCTCGACCATATCTATTGTTTCAATATTTTTGTATCGTGTCAGTTCTCGTACAGTTCCGCCATCACCTCCACCCACTACCAG